>DAOUHR010000084.1:0-20257 GCA_034428635.1 Dehalococcoidia bacterium | reverse complement strand
TGGCAGTGGGACTGTTTGCACTGGTGGGGTTCGACTCTTTGTTCCTCCTGTTCCACCAGATCAGCTTCGCTAACGACCTATGGCAACTGGACCCACGATCTGACTACCTGCTGATTATGTTCCCGCAGGCTTTCTGGTTTGACGCCACGATGCGGATAGCGTTTACGACCATCGCCGGCGCGGTACTGCTGGTGGCGGCGAGCGGCGGCTACCTCTGGTACTTCAACCGGCGTACCGATGGCGATGTTGCCAAATAGCAGCTAGCACAGAATACCCCATCCCCAATTGGCAAGTGTCAGAGTCTGCCCCGGTCCTGCCAAGGGAAATGGATTTGAACGCACCCCGCCAGGACTGTGCCTATTATTGCGCTATCTAACCACAGGCTTTAGAAATTTCATTAACTGTCCCGCCGTCATAACAGCTATAATCCTTGACTACCACCTGGTAGTCGGGTAAATTTCCATGTAGTGACCAACGAATTTCCGGGAGGATGACGCTCTATGCCCATTTATGAATACATGTGCCCCACCTGTAACAACAAGTTTGAAAAGCTGCAGTCCATGAGCGCAACGGGAGCAGACTGCCCGCAGTGCGAGCAGCCCGCCAAGCGCGCGCTGTCGGTCTTTGCATCCATCACGTCAGGCGATTCTTCCGACAGCAGCGAGTTCAGCCAAATGCCGGTGCCTCCCATGCGGGGCGGCGGTTGCTGCGGTGGCGGCTGCTTCCACTAGACCTTACCTTGACACTCAATTGGCCTGGTGTCAGACTAGCGTTGCTTTCCAGATCAGCTTTGGCCTCGTAGCAAGTGAGCGGCCAGGGCAGGGTGTCCATTATCAACCCAATAAACAATAGGGGAGGAAGATTCATGGCAGACGTGAAGGTCGAAGTACGGGCCAACGGACCCAACCGCGTGAGCGGCCCCATTGAAATCGTTGACCAGGCCGGCAACAACTACTCTATTCCCGAGGGACAGTGGGTCTCCCTTTGCCGCTGCGGCGCCTCCAGCAACAAGCCGTTCTGCGACGGCGGCCACCGCGACGCGGGATTCGAAGCTCCCAGCGAAGCTCGCTAAACCTCGCGGCCGGGATTGTGCTCCCGGCCACCCGGCAGAAAATGGCAAAGAGGGTCGGACAGCGCCCGGCAGGGCAACGGTCCGACCTTCTCCTTTGCGTCGGGTCTTGTCAAATTTTTCACTCCCTGCCTTCGACTGTCCGGACAGGACAGCCAAATAGCCGAACTTGGAGGCCGCCCAATGTTATCCAATTCAACCATTATTGACGCAGCACACTCCCTCTTTACCGAATACCTGGGCGGCCAGCCTTTTACCGCCCTGCCGGGACCATGGAACATTGGCGCCATTGAGGAAGCATACGTAGTACAGAAGGAATACCTGAAACTGCTGGCAAGAGTGCAGGGAGAGGTGGCCGGTTACAAGCTGGCCTACACCACCGCCGCCATGCAGGAGCAGGCGGGCTGGACCGAGCCCTGTTCCGCAGCGTTGATGGCAACTACGATCTACCAATCGCCGGCTACGCTGAAGGCCAATGATTACCAGCGGCTGGGTTTCGAGTGCGAGGTGGCGGTACGACTGGCCGCGGAACTTCCCGCATCCGGCGCGCCTTACACCCGTGACAAGGTGGCGGAGGCCGTGGGTGAGGTAATGGCCGCCTTCGAGGTAATTGACATGCGACTACCAGGCGGCGTGCACGGCCTGGTCAGGACGCTGACGTCGGTGGCAACTAATATTTCCAACGCAGGCGCTATCCTGGGGCCGCCCGTCTCGGACTGGCGCGGCCTTGATTTGGCGGCGGCCAGGGGCGCGGCAACCGTTAACGGAGAAGAGGTGGGGTCTGGCTATGGTTCAGATGTTATGGGACATCCCTTCGAACCCCTTGCATGGCTGGCCAACAAGCTGGCAGCGGATGGGGAAAGCCTGCCAGCGGGAACAGTGGTAATCACGGGCAGCATTGTGCCCCCCAAGTTTCTAACCGCGGGTGACCACGCCGTGGTTTCTATTGACGGACTTGGCGAGGCCACTCTGACCGTTGAGTAGTTCATGAATCGTCATAGCCCTTGACGGCGAAAGAGGGACGGGCGTTTTGCCCCGTCCCTCCTTTGTTTTGTCTGCGCTCATCCCGAATTAAAGCCGGAGCAGTTAGCGGGAGCGGCGCATTTGGCGCACACCCCGCACCGAAGCCAGGCGGTCCTCCGCCAGGCGATCGGCGGCCATGAAGGTGGGAATTTCCTCCCGCTTTGACGTATGAATTACCCGCTCCATAACTTCATAGATACGCTCCGTCTTCTCCCGGGCCAGGTCCGCGTTGTAGGCCATCCCTACCTCGGCGGAGACGTTGATGATGCCGCCGGCGTTCACCACGTAGTCCGGCGCATACAGGATTCCCCTTCGGTGAAGCTCCTCCCCATCCGCGTCGGTCAAGAGCTGATTGTTGGCCCCGCCGGCTACCACCTTGCACCCAAGGCGCGGTATGGTATCGCCGTTGATCACTCCACCCAGTGCGCAGGGGGAGAAAATATCGCAAGGGACGTCGTAGATTTCTTCCGGCGTAACCACCTTCAGTCCCATGTCCCTGGCTTTATCCAGCGCGCCGCTGTAGACGTCGGTCACTACCACCTGGGCATCCTCTTCCAGAAGATGTTGAGCAGTGTGGTAGGCCACCTTGCCAAACCCCTGCATGGCTACGCGCTTGCCCCGAAGGGAGTCAGCGCCCCAGGTTTCCCGAGCGCAGGCCTTCATGCCCATGTAAACGCCCAGCCCGGTCATTATGGAGGTATCGCCGCTGCCGCCAAGGGAAAGGGGCAGCCCCACTACGTAGTCGGTTTCCTGGCTGACGAATTCCAGATCCCGGCCGGTGCTGCCCACGTCCGTGGTGGTCAAGTACCGACCACCCAGGGTATCAACAAATCGGCCGTAGGCACGGAGCAGAGCCTCCGTCTTTTGGGAATTGGGGTCGGCTATGATGACTCCCTTGCCGCCTCCTATGTTCAGGCCGGCCGTGGCAGACTTATAGGTCATGGCGCGGCCCAGGCGCAGGGCATCCTGCAGCGCCTCCTGCTCGGTGGAATAGGGCCAGATCCGGGTGCCGCCGCAGGCCGGCCCCAGGGTCGTATCGTGAACGGCGATTATGGCCTTCAGGCCCGAGGCCGGGTCGGAGCACATCACCAGTTGCTCGTAACCAAATTCACTCATGATGTCAAACAGTTGCATTTGAACCACCTCCAAAGGAGATTCGTGGCAGGAGTGTAAGGTTTTATTCGTTTCCCTACACTTATCATTATACTAAATGTTTAGCATTTAAGTATTGTAGGTGACAACGATATCCTGCATTTTTTCCAGAATAGTTGGCTTGTGACGCTGCAGGAAGGGGTTTTTGCGTTCCGGAATCTTCACGATATTGGAAGATGTCACCGATTTTTCAACCTTCTATTGCCAAGAACAGTCTCGCACGGCAACTTAACCCCAACCTGTCTGGACTGCTGCCAATACCGGAAGCCTCCTTCGGAAGCTCGTCAAATTGAAGACAGCCAAACTCCGCTTGTGTATACTGGGGCCAATACAGGAGATGTCCGTGGAACTTTCAGTAAGATTCTTCGCCCTTTACCGGGAGCGGGCAGGGTGCAGCGTGAGCAGGGTTGCCGTACCAGACGGGGCCACCGTAGCAGACCTAGTTGCCTCCGTCCGAACCCTTTATCCCCGACTGGCTCCGCCGGACGTTCAGATAGTAGTAGCAGTAAACGAAGAATACGCGGAACCCGAAACCCTTCTGCATGCAAACGACGAAGTTTGCCTGATTCCCCCGGTCAGCGGCGGGAATTAAGTTCTTTCGACAGCCTCCTACATTCAGATAGAATGGAAAGTGCCATGAGCGACATGATTGTCATCACCTACGAGGAACTTCATCCCGACCAGTTCACGAGCCTGGTGCGGCGCGATACCAGCGGCGCCGTGGTCACCTTCCTTGGCACCACCAGGGACACCTTCGAGGGCAAGCAGGTTGTCCGTCTGGAGTACGAAGCCTACGAAGAGATGGCCTATCGGAAGCTCGAGGAAATACGACAGCAACTCAAGACCGAGTTCGGGGCAGAGGAAGTGGCAATTGGTCACCGAATCGGGGTGGTGGACATCGGGGAGATAAGCCTGGTGGTGGCGGTGGCCGCGCCACACCGGAGCGAGGCCTTCCATGCCTGCCATGAAGCGGTAAACCGGTTGAAGCACTCGGTTCCCATTTGGAAGAAAGAGTTCTACGAAGGCGGCGAGCACTGGGTCGCTTGCGAAGACCACATGTTCGGGGAAGGAACGGTAAGCTCCCCTGAGACCCAGGCCACACCGGCCGGTAACGACTAGCAGTTGTTCCTCAGTCGCCTCGGACCCTGGGTACTGGTGGCAGCCTTGGCTTTGCTGCCACTTTTGGTGTTTTTTCCGACCTCAGCCTCCCAACCCGGCCAGCCCTATCCCAAGCTTGAGTTATGCCGGATTGACGTAAGCCCCTGCCAGCGAGAAGTCAACCTGGCTCCGGGTGAAGAAGTCACCCTGGCCATCTCTGTCAGGGCGCCGGAGTCCACTATTGCTTCTCCGGCCCAATCTCTTGTCGCGTGGCACCTCCTCCTGGCAATCGAGGGCAGCAGCGTGATTGATTTTCCTGATGCGGGAACACACGGAATGCCTTTCAGGGAGCACGACGCACCCCAGTCCGTCTTAGCCGACATGACTCCCATTGATGTCGTCGCCCAGGCGAACTCTCCCCGGGGCAAATTTTTCCGCGTTAAGAACTCTTACTCGGAGAGAGACCGCCGCCTGGAATACGCCATTGCCCTCGTGGGAGACAGATCCGAGGAACCAGGAAACCCTTACCTTAGAATGAGCGCCGGCGAAGCATTAGTGCTGGGGACTCTCACTCTAAGAGGAAATCGTACCGGAACTGCCCGGTTGGTGATCGACTCCGCCGATACTAATGCCTCTACGCTGGTAATGCTGGGCCAGTCCGGTGAACTTTATCCCATTGAACTGCAGCATGGAGAAACACTGGCGTCGGTGAATGTTGAACCGGAGATCGGAAAGGTCAGGCTGGAAGGACAAATTTGGTCAGACGTTCCAGACAGGCATGAGCCCTACCAGCCGTTCAGCAAGCCCTTCAGGCTGGAAATATGGGAGAGTGACTCCGTTCCCGCGTGGCAGGGGGGAAGTGACGTACCGCTGGCAACCTTCAATGGCCTAAGCGCGGACGACAGTGGCGCCTTCGCCATAGAAGATCTCCCAGCAGAGTTTATTTTGGGAAACAACCATGCCCTCCGTGCCACCGGGCATGGCACGTTGTCGTACAAGTACGACAACCTACGAATCGAAGCCCCCGTCAACCCGGTCAATGACTCGATTCAGGTAGTGAGTGTAACCTTGGGGCCCCTTCACAGCGGCGACTTGAACGGGGACAACCTGGTCAACGACGATGACCTGTCCCGATTGGCGGCCAGCTTTGGCAGGGGAGTCCGGGATGCTGAAATCGGTACTCTGGCAGACTTCAACAGTGACGGGGTGGTTGACGGGCAGGATTTCTCGTTGATGGGCGCTAACTACGGAAGACAGGGGGAGTAGAAAAACATCGGCAACCCGATTGAGCCGTGGCCTGGCTTCTACAACGCTATTCTGGCCGTGGCCTGCGCTACCACCACGTTGTCTTGATTCTCTATGGTAACCACGCACTCCACGCAGTTGACTTCCCCTTCGACCTGTTTGCCGGTGACCGCGCCCGAGAGGCTGATCGTGTCCTCTGCATTCACCGGGCTAAAGGTCTTCAGGGAAAGGCTGCTGCCCTTCGCCATGATGGTCGCAACGGGGAAGCCCTTCTCCAGCAATTCGATGACGTAGGCGATCAGCGCCTGCGGGGCCATAGACAAGGCGGACGATTCAGCGGGATCCGGCTGCATTGGTTCTTCTTCTCCGTCTTCACGCACCAGGGAACGGAACTGCCCGATCGTATCGGCAGTTTCCCACTTCACCAAAATGGGAAGCTCGTCTCCCTCACTAACGGAGTCAAAGGTGGTGGTCCTCGCCCATAACCTGGCCATTCTTGCCGCCCGATCGAGTCTTATCCAAAGTTCTCGGTTTACATTATCATCCCCGGCGGGAATCCTGCCAAGCGAAGGTCGGCTGTGCCGGAGATGGAATCTTCGCCCCGGCTTTTTCCGGCGCCGAACTGGCATTAATTCCTTGTGCTAAACTTGGGTTGATCCGTCGCTGGATGAACACATCCGTGGCGGTGTTTCAATCGGGGAGGCAACAGTTAATGACCACTATTGAAGACTCAAACAAGCGCGGCATGGTAGTAGTGGCCCATGCCGACGACGCCGAGTGGGGCTGTTCCGGCACCGTAGCCAAGCTTTGCGGCGAAGGCTGGGAAATGGTTTATGTCCTGTGCACCGACGGCAGCAAGGGCATCGACGATCCGGAAATCAGCGGCGACGAATTGATTCGCATCAGGATGGCGGAGCAGACCAACGCCGGCAAGGTGCTGGGATTGCATGACGTGGTTTTTCTGGGCTATGAGGACGCCATGCTGCAACCAACCCTCGATCTGCGGAGGGACATTGCCAGACAGATTCGCCGTCACCGGCCAGACTTGATTATCTGTCAGAATCCGGTCAGGGATCTGGTGGGACGAGGTTACATCGGCCACCCCGATCACTTTGCCGCGGGTGAGGCCACTCTGGCGGCCGTCTACCCAACGGCCAGGGACCGCCTTACTTTCCCGGAACTGCTGGATGAGGGACTGGAACCCCACAAGGTGCGGGAACTGTGGATCATGGACCGGCAGAACGCCGACCAATACGTGGACGTTACGAAACACATAGAAACCGCCGTGGACGCGTTGCGGGCCCACGCGAGCCAGGTGGACGCGGAGGACGCAGACAAGTACCTGAAGGGATGGCGCAGCGAAATAGGGGCGGAAGTAGGCTTCCAGTACGCGGAGGCGTTCAAGCGGTTTGTCTTAGGTTAGACCACTCACGCCGCACCAGCGAACAAGCCACGAGGCGGGGATAGTCCCCCGCCTCGTTTGCATGACTTGGGAAAGTCAGATTCAGGCTACTCGGGCTTGTGGGCAACCACTTTGACGCTGGCCACGTTCAACGGTACGCCCTCGCTGTCGAACCGGATATCTTCTTCGGTGGTTTCGACACTTACGAAGCCGGCGCGGGAGAGCCGATCCAGGTAGACGGCCTTGTCTTCGGCGCCGCCTACACAGGCCACCCACGCCTCGGCGTCGGTAACCGCCGGACCCTCGGGAGTCAGGGCCACCATGTCGGAAACGTGCATCCGGCCACCGGGCGAAAGCACCCTGAAGGCCTCCCGAAATACGGCATCCTTGTCCGGGGACAAGCAAATGACACAGTTGGAGATGACCACGTCCATGCAGGCGTCAGGTAGGGGAATGTTCTCCATCTCCCCCTCCACAAACTCCACGTTGGTCAGGCCGGTGGTGGCCAGGTTCTTGTGGGCCAGTTCCAGCATGTCAAGGGTCATATCCAGGCCGGTAACGTGTCCGGCATCACCCACCTGCTGGGCCGCCAGGAAACAGTCAATACCGCCGCCGGAACCCAGGTCCAGCACTCTCTCACCGGGTTTCAATCCCGCCAGGGCCGTGGGATTGCCGCAACCGGCGGAAGCGGCCACTGCCTCGGCAGGCAGACCGGCCACCTGGCCTTCATTGTACAGACGCAGGGCCCGTTCCGTGTCAGAAGGCCCACAGCATCCTTCGTCCCCTTCACACGATGTTTGCGCTTCGGAAATTTCAATCACGCCGCGGGCACGGGCGCCGTACCTTTCCTGTACAAATCGCTTGATTTCGTTCTGGTCAGTAGCCATTTATGCCCCCTGATTTTCGTTGCTGGTTACTTCGGACAGCGCCGGTAATTCAGCATTTTTTCGCCTGTTGAGTATAAGGAGCGGGCTGGCCGGAGGTCAAATTACGTCGTTTGGGTGGCTCCCTCGAGCAACCGCCTTACTATCCGGGTTTCTATGGTAGAATGGGCCAAATTTGCCGGCGGACGTTTATGTTGACCGGCTTTCGCACATAATCTGTTTGGAGAGTGAAATAATGATCGACCAGGTCGAAGTGATGAATATTGTGAACCAATACCGGGGCAACGCGGTGGTAGTGCCGGCCATGCGGGCAAATATCGGGTGGGCAGAAGTGTCCGACAACGTGGCGCGGGACGTTCCGGCCAGCGGCGCCATGGGAAAAACCAACTCCTTTGGCCTGGGTGTGGCCCTGGCCCGTCCCGAGGAAAAGGTAATCATTTTTGACGGCGACGGCAGTCTCCTGATGAACCTGGGCGCCCTGGTCACCATCGCTAACAAGGCTCCCACCAACCTGTACCACTTTGTTATGGACAATGGCGTCTATGCCACTACCGGCGGCCAGGAAGTGCCCGGCGCCGAGACTACCGACTACGAAGAAATGGGGCGGTCTGCGGGATATGCCCACAGCTATTCCTTCGATAACCTGGAGGACTTTGCCACCCAGGCGGAGCAAATCCTGAATCAAGACGGACCTTCCCTCATCCACGTCAAGACCATCCCCAACATCCGTTATCCGGAAGAGCGGATGGGCGGCGGGAGCAACCGGCGGACCCCCCAAGCCATCCAGGAACTGATGCAGGAGTATGGCCTGCGCTAGTTTGGATGTGCCCAGCCTAAACCGGGCTTTGAAATTGGGCGCCATGTCCTCCGGATCAGGGCGCCCTTTGGCTACAAGCTGAATTCATTCCAGAGGACGTTCTATGAAGATAACCGGCTACAACACTCGCATTTTGCGGGTCCCTGCGGACAACCCGCTGGTGGACGGCATCCCCATTGGGCCCGGCACGCGGGACTTCGTTACTATTGAGCTGAATACCGACGAGGGGATCCAGGGCATAGGCTACGCATTCATGCCTGGCATGGTGGGCAACCCCCTGTTCACGGCGCTGAAGGTTACCGTTGACTGCATGTGCGACATGATCATCGGCGACGACCCTATGGCCATTGAAGCCATCGTTGCCAAGCTGAAGCGGCAGACGGGCACCATTGGCCCGGGCATGTTCAACTTCGCCCTGTCGGGTGTGGACGTAGCATTGTGGGATATTAAGGGCAAAGCCTTTGGTCTGCCGGTAGCCACGCTGCTGGGCGGCCACCGGGACCGGGTCCCCACCTACGCCAGCGGCCAATTGACCCGGGACCGCAATCTGGAGTTTCTGGCCGACGTAGGACATCGCCTGGTGGAAAAGGGCTTCAGGCAGATGAAGACCCAGATGGGCGCCGAACCTTCTGCCGACGACGAGGTGGCGCGCATCAGAGTTATGCGTGAGGCCATCGGTCCGGACATTGACCTGATGTGCGACATCAACCAGCTTTGGGACGTGAACCGGGCTATCTCCATCGGCAAACGGGTGGAGGAGTACAACCTCTTCTGGCTAGAGGACATGACTACTTATGACGACTACCAGGGCCTTGCCCGCATCGCCGATGCCTTGACCACGCCTATAGCAGCCGGTGAGTACGTGTTCGGTATCGCTCCCTTCCGCCAGCTTATCGAGAATCGGTCCATTGACATCGTGATGATCGACCTGATGCGGGTGGGCGGCATCACCCAGTTCCAAAAGGTGGCAGGCATGGCCGAGGCGTTTAATATGCCGGTGGTCAGCCATGTTGCCCCGGAGGTGCAGGTACACAACATAGCCGCCATCCCCAATGGCCTGACGGTGGAGTACATGCCCTGGTCCCTGCAATTGTTCGAGGAAACCCCGGCCATCGTGGACGGCGAATTAGTGGTGCCCGACAAGCCCGGACTGGGCCTGGCCTTCAGCGAGGAGGCCATTCGGCAGTACTCGGTGTGAATCATTTCATTCTGCCTCGCTCAGCAGGATGAGGGGCGATTCAGGTAGTGCTGCTGCCTGACATCCTACATTCTTGACATACATGGAGCATTAAGCATGACCGCGCAATTAAGAATTTACACCATCAATCGGGGAATGATGGATTCGTGGCTCAAGGTATTTAACGAGCACATCCGGCCACTGCACGACCGGCTGGGTATTCCGGTGGTCAGTTCTTATGTTAATGCCGATCGCACCGAGTTCATCTGGGTGCGCCGGTTCAGCAGCAAGGAAGAAATTGCCGACAAGGAAGCTGCCTACTTCGCGTCACCTGAGCGGACGGCCCTGGGCGACATACCCACCAGCCATATCGCCAAGATGGAGGTTCGCGTGATTGAAGAGGTTGCCGCCTAGTACGCCTGGGTGGAATCCTTAAGAACCTCCCTGACGTAGTAGACGCCACAACCCATTTCCTGGCAGGCGAGGAAACAGGATGAATATGCTTAGAAAAATAAGGCGAGGCCTGGCTAACCTCGCCATAATATTCAATCCGCGCCCTTCAGCCAGCTACGGGCAGTACCTGACCGACACGGTCCATTACCACCATTGAGGGCCGCGTCCCTGAGCCCCGGACCGGGGCCGACAACGGTCAACTCAACTGCTTTACCATCTCCACGTGGGGGATTCCCGCCTCCATGAATACTTCACCCCTTTCCACGTACCCATGCCCGGCGTAGAAGGCCTTTACGTATTCCTGGGCGTGGAGCAGGCAGTGGGTTAGGCCCTGTTGCCTGGCCTGCTCTTCCAGGAACTCCAGTATTTGCCCACCTACGCCGTGGCGGCGCCACTCCTGGTCCACGGCCATGCGGCCGACGCGGCAGGTTCCATCGTCGTCCCCTTCTACCAGCAACATGCGTCCAGTGCCGATGGCATGGTCGCCGTGCAGGGCAATGGCATGGGTGGCGGTGGCATCGGCATCATCCAGTTCCTCTTCCGGGGGGATCTGCTGTTCCACCACGAATACCCGCATACGAACGTTTATGGCGCCTTCCAGGTCAGCTTCCGTTTCTACCAGCTTTACAACAACGTCGTCCACTTATGGCTCTCCGTTAAAGCAATGGGCAGGATCCAAGAGGCGCTTCGTGTCTCCTCCTGTACATCCTGCCCATGAATTTTCGCGACCGGAAAAGTGAGGTTACCGGGCCAGGCCGTAGGCGGCGCCCTTCAGTACGGGGTCTTCAGATTCGTTCAAAGTGGCAGCGAGGTCGGCCACCAGCTTTCCTGCAGCAGTGCTGCCCCAGAACCACCGGTGCAGCGAGTCCTCATCGGCATCCTTGTGCTGCTCCATGCGGGCCTCATAGTAAAAGGCCTTCAGGTCGTCCACGCAGTACCGGATGAACTGGGGCCTGGAAACGCCGGAGGGCCTTTCATCCATATCTACGGCATCATCACCTCCAGCGCAGGCTTCCAGGAAGCGTATGACGCCACGGAAGCGTCGCTGGGGAACTCCGCACAGGCCCACCGCCGTGCGGCCCCCGTGATTGTCCACCCAGCGTTCGTAGAAGGCGCGAAGAGCGGTAACCTCGTCAGCGGCGCTGAGGTCAGCCTGCTCCTTATCAGCAGCGACCTGGGACGCCTGGGGCATGATGGCGGGGGCAGAATCATCAGGGAAGTCCTCAAGCACCGGGCCCTTCGCCGCCTTCAGCATGTCGAATGCCGATTTCAGGACGTGGTGCTGGTGGCCGGCATCGTTGGGTCGGCCCAGGGCAAACCCGAAGAAGAAGGGCACGAAGAGGGCCCTGGGCGGCTTAACCTTCGCGGCGTGTTCCCGAACCATGGCGATGGTAACGGTGGCGATGCCGTGTTCCTCGAAGACCCTCGCAAGCACACTCACGGTGTGGGTGCAGAGGGGTCAAGTAGGGGTTAACAGCGCAACGTCAACACCCTCGGCCTTCATGAGGCGGGCCACCTCGGGACCCGTCTCGCTAATCACCGTGCTGGCGTCGCGAAGGGCTCCCATGAACGAGTAATAATCTCCGGAAAGACTTCCAATTTCGCCCCCATCATTTAATTCACGCAGACGGTCCATCGGGAAGGTAACGTTCAGGTCCCGGTAAATGCCAGTATGATCAAAGCCGATGGAGAAGTGGCTCTGCACCACGTCGGAGGGCTCGCAGTCGCTGGGAATGACCCGGTAAGTGGACTCACCGCCGGGCGTGTCCCGGGTGAAGGGCTGGTCGTCCCGGAGGTGAAGCCCGGCGGATGTCACCAGGGCAACCTTGCACTGGGACAGGGGCTTGTCCAGGGCAACCCAGGGCGTGTCGTCATGCTCCAGGCAAGGGAAAAACTCCAGCGTCCTGCGCTGTACTTCACTGAGGGTTTCCAATCGGGGCATAACCACCTCCTCGCGATAACGTCCATGTAGAGCGACAAACCTCATTGGGGAGCTAGTAATGTCTAGTCAAAGACTATGGCGCCTCGACCAACCTCGCCCTCGTCCATGTCGCCGTATGCCTCGTTTATCTGGTCAAGGCTGTAGTGACGGACCACCAGATCATCCAGGTTCAGCTTGCCGGAAAGGTACAGGTCAATCATTGTGGGCATATCCGTGCGGGAGCGGGCAGAACCATAATAGGTCCCGCGCAGGGTCTTCTCGTTGCGCACAATGTCCACACCATTGATGGCCGCCTCGGCCCCTACCGGGGCAATGCCAACCACCGTGGCCGTCCCGCTCTTAGCGCACATATCATACGCGGCCTTGATAGTCTCGCCCGAGCCAAACACCTCAAAGGTGTAGTCGGCGCCGCGGCCGCCGGTAAGTTCCTTAACCTGGGCTACCGGGTCCCGGTCTGCGGCGTTGACCGAATGGGTGGCGCCGAACTTCATGGCAAATTCAAGCTGGCTTTCCCGGATGTCCACAGCGATGATCTGGGAGGCGTTAAGCAGCTTCGCGCCCATAATCACGTTGAGGCCGACGCCTCCGCAGCCAACCACGGCGACGGTACTGCCTGGCTGGACCTTGGCGCTGAACATGGCGGCCCCCACCCCGGTGGGAACGCAGCACCCAATCATGGCGGCCTTGTCCATCGGGATGCCGGTGTTGGTGGGTATGCAGCCGGTCTCGGGCACCACAGCGTACTCAGCGAAGCAGGCCACCTTGCCCATGTGGTGAATGGGCTGGTCGCCCTTGTGGAGGCGGGTTGTACCATCCAGCATGAAGGGGCCGGTAGCCATGTGCAGGTCACACAGGTTGGAGTTGCCTTCCAGGCAGGACTTGCAACGGCCGCACGCGGGCACGAAGGACAGGACCACCTGATCGCCTGGCTGAGTGAGGGTTACGCCGGGTCCCACGTTTTCCACTGTGCCCGCCCCCTCGTGCCCAAGGACAGCGGGAAGCGCGATGTTGGCGTCGCCATGCATGAAGTGACGGTCGCTGCGGCAGACACCGGCGGCCCCGATCTTCACCAGTACCTCGCCAGCCTTGGGTTCGTCCAGGTCAACTTCCTCAATGACCAGGGGTTGGCCATACTCGTACAAAACGGCAGCCTTCACGTGTGGACCTCCTGAGACAATTTTGGTGCCTATCATCCTTTGTAGGCAGGTGTATGTCAACCGGGAGCGCGGTACCAGCGGCTGTGGGGAACTGTCGACGAAGTTGCGGAAGGATACTTTCTATCCTGCCCAAAGAACGGGCATACTGGCCCTTCCTGGACGGGGAACCTGATCCTCTGTCGCCGGTACCTGATGAAGCGGCCCGCAAAATAATGTAATATGCGTGGAGTCGGGAACGGGACCGTGTTGGTCGCCGCAAGGTGGATGAACTTCCCAGGAGGGACCGCCGGATGCTGGAACTAAGGCAAGTAACCGCCGCCGAGTTTGAGGAGTGGGTACGGGTGGAAGCCCGCGCCTACGGAAATCGGCTGAACGCCGACCCCGAAGGGCTGCGTCCCCATTTTGACCTGGACCGGTCAATTGTGGTGCTGGACGAGGGTCAAATCGTGGGGGGAGCCCATTCCCACCGGCAGAGTGTTTCCATCCCGGGCGGCGAGTCGGCGATTGCGGGTGTCGCCAACATTGCGGTCCAGCCCACCCACCGGCGGCAGGGCATCATGACCAGCATGATGCACCACCAGTTGAAGGACGTCTACGAACGTGGGGAACCGCTGGCCGGGTTGTTTGCCTCTGAGAGCGTCATATACGGCAGGTTCGGTTACGGCGTAGGGTCCCTGCGGGAAGAATGGGGCATTGAACGGGCGTACAGCGGCTACGCCCGCCGCCAGGACTGCCCTGGCAGGTTTGCCTTTATCAATCCGTCAGACATCGGCCGAGTGTTGCCCGACGTTTTTCTTCGCAGCACCTCGGGACGCCCGGGTGTGTTCCAGAAGGCGCCCCATCTGTGGGAGCGAGAAGCGGCAGCGCCGGAACACCGGCAGGGCGGCAGAGGCGGCATCTTTTATGTCGGCTACTACGAAAACGACCGGATGGAGGGTTATGCCCGCTACCGCACCAACGAAGGCACGGTAACTGTCCAGGAGTTGATGGCGGTTACGCGAGAATCGGTTGCTGCCCTCTGGCGTTTCTGCTTCGATACCGACCTGGTGAACCGGGCGGAAGCGGAACGGAGGCCCCTGGACGACCCTCTACCCTGGATGCTGGCCGACCCCCGGAGGTTGCGCCGTTCCACCCGAGACGGCCTGTGGCTGAGGCTGGTGGACGTGGCAACGGCCCTGGCACAACGGAAGTACTCCGGGGAGGGGCGACTCGTTATCGAAGTCAAGGATGATGTCTGCCCCTGGAACGCCAACCGGTTTGAGCTGCAGGCTTCGACAGAGGAATCGGTATGCCGCACCACGGACGCCGAACCGGACATGGCGATACCCGTGGCTGCCCTGGCTTCAACCTACCTGGGCACCATTACCTTCACCGCCCTGGCCAACGCCGGCCTGGTGGAAGAAAAGAAAGCCGGATCGCTTGAACGTGCGAACCGAATGTTTGCCGTTCAGCAAATGCCATGGACCCCCTGCGGCTTTTGATTTTTCCTCGAAGGTAGCGAAGGCGGAATGTTACAACGGTTGATGTCCTGTTGGAGCATAAAGCCACCCTTCCAGCAGAACTACCGGATCAAACCCTGCTTCCCCCTCCTTCGGTGGCTCTGGAAACCGGTCCCGGGCCACTGTCCAAAGAGCGGCAGCCACCGCCGCCACGACTGAATCAAGAGAGTCGTGGCTGCGCCTGGCCAAGTCTTCAAACTCACCAAATTCAAACTTAATGGGCCGAGCCCGTTCGGGCAGGGCAGCTACGATGACCTGGCGCCGCTCGGAGGCTCTGGCTCCTCCCTTGTACCCTTTGTACGGCAGGCCCAGGCGGCGCAAAACAGCGCCAGGCATAACCTCCAGCAACTCGGTAATGGCGGCCGAACCTGGGCAAGAATAACCGGGCAGCGGAGGAACTGAAATGGGGTTTGCCGTTTCGCCAAACCAGAGGCCGTGAAGCATTTGCATCCCGCGGAAGGTCATGGGCACCATAATTGGGTTCACCATGTGCAGGCAGGAGTAGCTTTCCGGCGGGTCACAGGCGCGTTTTGGTTCTCCGTGTCGGGACACGAACTCGTTGCGCAGGGCGAGGAAGTCGTCATACTCGGTAGCGGCCGCAGCTACCCAGAGGTCTGGCATAGTCTCACAGCCAGGCGCCCAGTACTCGGCGAAGCTCTTGGGCGGCGCGAAAGGAAAGTCCAGGGCCGCGACTGTGGGGCCATCACACGAAGCCATGGTTTCGGTCAAATCATGCCTGGTGACTCGACGAACTTCTTGCAGGGAAAGGAACTTTCCCTCCAACACAGCCTGCGTCAGCCAGGTATTGTTGTCTCCCCTGGCCCCGCTGAAGTCCACACCCATTATTCGTGTGGCACACATAGAGTCTTCCTCAATCTTGAATTTGCCAGCCGAAATTCAGGGTAGTATAGTTCAGGCCGGGAAGAACTACATAGACCTTTCACCACACTGTCCATCCTGCACATCCATCTTTCGATAGAGGAGAATTATGAACCTGACCGCTCGACGTGAACGTTATCGCGCAATACTGGCAGGGGACCGCTGCGTCCATCCCGCCTCGGTGTTTGACCCCATTTCCGCCCGGGCCGCCGAAGACATCGGTTTTGAGGTGGGGATGTTCGCAGGATCCATAGCATCGGGTACGGTGCTGGGAGCGCCGGACCTGATCGTGCTAACCCTGACGGAGTTTGCCCAGCAGATTCACCGCATCTGCCGCGCCGGCGACCTGAGCCTGATGGTAGACGCCGACCACGGTTACGGCAATGCGCTTAACGTTCGCCGTACCGTGGAGGAACTGGAGACTGCTGGCGTGTCCTGCCTGACCATTGAAGACACCCAGCTGCCCCTGGGCTTTGGCGCCGCCGGCGAGGGCCAGTTGATTTCCGTGGAAGAGGGAGTGGGCAAGATGAAGGCCGCGCTGTCCGGTCGCCAGGACCCGGCATTGGTGGTTGCCGGCAGGTCCAGCGCCCTGCGAGTGACCGGCCTGGAGGATGCCATCAAGCGGGCAAAGGCTTACGAGGCGGCCGGTGTGGACGCTATGTTCCTGGCCGGGGCCCAGACACGGGTCGAGGTTGAGGCCGTGGCCGCCGAGGTGAACATTCCCCTGCTTCTGGGCGGCGCCGGCGGCGAGCTGGCCGATTTGGACTTCCTGAGCCAGGCCGGCGTGCGGGTAGCCCTGCAGGGGCACCTGCCCTTCGCGGCGGCGATCAAAGCAGCCTATGACACGATGAAAGCCCTGCGGGACGGCGTGGCCCCCGCCGACCTGACCGACCAACTGGCCTCCCCAGCCCTGATTAGCCAGTTGACCCGGCGCGGCGATTACGACCAGTGGATTGGGGAATTCTTGAAGTAGGCCCTTTTGACAGGGCTATAGATTTGAACCAGACCTAAAGGAGGTACGACCATGAACTTCACCCAGAACCACCTGCACTTCCGCAGCGAAGACCCCGACGCCGCCGCCAAGTTCTACTGCGATAACTTTGGCGCCGTTATTGCCTCGGAGCGTCCACTGTCCACCACCAAGTCCATTACCCTTGAACTGAACGGGCAAACATTGATGACCATCTCGGGCCGGGCCGAGGGGGAAGACCCGGTGCCCGGTTCCACGGAACCCCGCTACGGCCTGGACCACTTTGGCTTCGAGGTGGACGATATGGAAGCCGCTGCGGCCAACTTCCGCGCCAACGGCGTTCACATGATCTGCGAGCCGTGGACCATGCCTTCGGGTTCGATGGTGGCCTTTATCGAGGCGCCCGACCACGTCAGCGTGGAGATTATCCAGCGGCCCAGCGCCTAGCTACCCCACACCTGGTTGGACCAGAGCAAAGGGGGCGGTATCAAAACCGCCCCCTTACTCATGACCATATGGCCCAGGCTAATTTACCTAAAGGCCCAGCGCCTCCAGGCCCACCCGGGACAGGTCCTCGTCGGCCTGGCCGCTGGGATAGCCTCCCACGCCGATGCCGCCCAGGATGACACCGTCCTTCATGATCACCAGGCCGCCCTGGCCGTGGGTCAGGTTAGGGTCGCCCATCTCGCTGATGCTGCGGCCCTGGCTGTGCATGCGCTCCGCATTGGCGCCCGTATCGCCGCCCATAATCGCCGCAGTGTAGGCCTTGCGCAGGGCATGGCGCCGGCTGAACATGCGCAGGTTATCCATCTTGGCATAGGCTTCCAGGTTCCCGGTGCTATCCACGATAGCCATGGCAACCGGCGCGTCGGGAGTCTCCAGCGCCTTCGCCATCATGGCGTCCATTGCCGCCTTTATCTGCTCTCTCTTCAAAGTCGTATCCGGCATAATTCTGCCTCCTTCTTTTTTGATACACGCACACACGCGAATACGCACAGGCAGGAGATTTCTATTCGCGATCCTTCGTGCTTATTCTTGGCTGAATTGGCAACTATTTAAGCTGCCAGCGCCTCGTCCACTCGCTTGCGGAAATCCTCGGCAGCCAGGCGCATCAGGCCCTGGGATGAAACGGTAACGAAGTTGGCGCCCAGCTTGATGAACTCGGCCACTCCGGCGGCGTCAGCGGGGTTGTTGCCTCCCACACCCACATTCTTGCCGGCGGCGCGAACCCGGGGGATGACCTCGCCCATCACGCGGCGTACCTCGGAAACGGGCGGGAAGCCCATGCTCTGGCCCAGGTCGGAAGCGGCGACGTGGAGAACGTCGGCGCCAGGCACGGCGAGAATCTGGTCCAGGTTATTCACCGCCTCCACCTCTTCCACCATGGGAATGACCAGCAACTGGGAATTGACCCAGGTGGTGGACTCGTCGCGGGTAACGCCAATTCCGTAGTCGTGGGCCCGGCCGCCCCCCATACCCCTTCTTCCGTCAGGGTGGTAGCGGGCGGAACGGGCCACGCCGGCGGCCTGTTCCCCGCTGTTAACATGGGGCACGATTATGCCCTGCAGGCCCCGGTCAAGGAATCGGAGGATGGTGGACTCTTCGTCGTTGGGAATACGGGCGATGGGGGTGATGCCGAAGGATTCGGCGGCCCGGACCATGTGCTCCACCTGGTCCAGGTTCATAGGGCCGTGCTCGCAGTCGATCATCACGAAGTCGAAGCCCACCGCGCCAAAAATCTCCACCAGGTCGGGCGCGTAGCGGGTGATGATGGCGCCAAAGACAACTTCGCCGGCGGCCAGCTTGGCCTTGGTAGTATTAGTCTGCATTTGATTGCCTCCCTTCGGGATGGGTAGCTTGGGCGATTATATGGCCGACGGCAAGGGCTGGCAATGGCGAGGATGGTCCAACAAGCTCCGACACAGAGATTGTGGTGGACTCATTCAGGCAATAGTATTAGAAAACTAAAAAGGCGGAGAGGGGGAAGGCAATGGAGTATCGACCCTTGGGCCACACCGGACTGCAAGTATCAGAAATAGGGTTCGGCTGCGGGAATGTGGGTGGACTGATGATCCGTGGTGAACACGGCGACCAGGTGCGGGCGGTGGCCCGGGCCATGGAACTGGGTATTAACTATTTTGACACCGCATCGTCCTACGGCAACGGTCAGTCGGAAACCAACCTGGGCCGGGTGCTCAAGGAACTGGGAGCGGACGTTTACGTGGGCACCAAGTTCCGGGTTACCACCCACGAACCGGGGCAGATAAAAAAAATGTCATTGCCTCGGTGGAAGAGAGCCTGGCCCGGTTGCAACGAGAGCAGGTGGACCTGATCCAGATGCACAATCACGTGGCCTCTGCGGCTGAAGGTGGTTCGGTCTCTCCCGAAGAGACGTTGAGCGAGGTGGTGGATGCTCTGCAGGAATTGCGCAACCAGGGAAAGGTGCGGTTCTGGGGCATGACAGCAGTGGGTGAGACCGACGCCCTGCACCAGGTCATCGGCGCGGGAGCGCTGAATACCATCCAGTCGGTCTACAACCTGGTGAACCCCAGCGCGGGGAATGCGGTGCCAGACGGCTTTGACATGCCCGACTACGGCAACCAAATAGAGTTGGCTTCGGCCACCGGAATGGGAGTGCTGGTTATCCGGGTGCTGGCTGCAGGAGCGTTGAGTGGAGAGGATACGCGCCATCCTGTGGCCGTACCCAGCGTCGCGCCCATCGGTTCGGGCCGCGACTACAGTCAAGACCAGGCCAGGGCCGAGGGTTTCCGCTTCCTGGCCCAGGAGGGCCACGCTGGCAGCCTGGTTGAGGCGTCCCTGCGGTTCGCCCTTAGCAACCCCAGCGTGAGCAACGTGCTGGTTGGGTATTCGAGCATGGAGCATCTGGAGCAGGCCGTCCAGTTCGCCGGCAAGGGGCCGCTGGCGCCGGAAGCCCTGGCCCGCCTGCCGGAAGTCTGGGCCGGTTTCACGGGGTAACTCAACAGTTCAAATGCCAACTCCACCGGATCAGGAGGCACAAAATGACATCGGACGCCCTCATTACGATTCCTGCGCGAAAGGGAAAAGCGGCCTTCGTCACAGCGGGCCAGATGGTCAAGGTAATCAACACCCATGGTCAACAGGTAGTAGATACCTGGGCCTTTAGCAGGGACGACATTGCCGAGTTTATGTCAATGGAACACTCCCGGACCGCTATTGGCCGAACTATGCCAGACCTGAACCAGTCGATGGTCACCAACCGGCGGCGTCCCATTCTGACGCCGGTGGAGGACACATCAGGGGGGATTCATGACACCCTGCTGGCGGCGTGCGACCGGTACCGGTATGAACTCCTGGGCTGCACTGCATATCACGATAACTGCACCGACAACCTGGCGGCGGCCCTGCTGGAACTGGGGCTGGAACCCCCCGAAACTCCCAGCCCCTGGAACCTTTTCATGAACATCCCGGTATCGGCGGATTGCAGCCTGGACTTCAAGCCTCCCGTCTC
>DAOUHR010000083.1:0-2247 GCA_034428635.1 Dehalococcoidia bacterium | reverse complement strand
TTGAGGATGGAGTAACTTGGCTGTTCGAAACCATGGGAAACCGCCGCGTTGTCCTGGATTCCATATTTCGCAAGGTCAACCTGGGCATAGCGTGGAACAAGTACAGCTTTGTGCTGGTAGTGGAACTGGAGGGGGACTACGTCGACTTTGACCGACTACCTGTCATTGCCAACAATGCCATTACCTTTGCCAGAAGGGTCAAAAAAGGGGTTCGGCTGCGGAGTGAAGACGACTTGGAGGCCGGCGTCTGGAGCGCTGACCACCCCAGGGCCATGCGGGTGGCGCGGCATAAGAGCGGGGACGGTCTGGATCTGGGGCAACTACGCCCAGCCGGTGGAGGGAATCTGGGGCGGCTACAAGCAGAGCGGCATGGGACGGGAACTGGGCTACCACGGCCTGGAGGACTTCCTGGAGGTGAAGCAGATCTTCACCGACGGGAAAGGCCTGACCAGCAAGCCCCCCTACGGGCAGGTGATTAAGGAGTAGGCAATGGGCCGGGGAGACGGGTATTTACGAATTAGTAGCGGTGGTCACGCTCCCAGCAACGGCAGGCGCTTCACACGATGGTACGTTAACGCCAGCGAAATACAGTGCTTCAACTCCGCGATTGGCAGTTCGTCGTCTACGCCAAAAACTATGGCCCGCTTGCCATCAAAGGTGAATGCTTCGCCGTAAACCGCCTTGAATGTTTCTACCAGTGAAGAGTTGCAGTTGAAATAAATCGCGTATTGTCCTGGTGTTTTTTCCTTCCAGCCTATCCTGACGGTGCTGCCTCCCTTGGTGATGTAGCTGGGTTCTCCCCACTTAAGGGTCTCCACAACAGCGTCAACGCCTTCCGTCTCCGATGCCGTTTCCAGTACTATTTTCCGTAGGCGCAGCAACTTCCCACGCATGGACTCCGGATAGCTCTCGAATACTCTTGATACATCGGGATTTACTATCTCCATCATTTCTGCCATTCAATTCCCCCTGAGCACGGCGACATCGCCCATTGAACTAACGCAACTACGGATTTCATCCGAGACCCCCATACCACTCCGCAATAGCCCGGCCTACCTCCGCAGGCGAGTCCTCCTGGATGAAGTGAACACCGGGGACGGTTACCTCGCGCTGGTTGGGCCAGGCACGGCAATATTCCCTTTGCATTCCGGTCAGGATGGCCCCTGGCTCGGCGTTGACAAACAGTTTGGGTATATCGGACTGGGACAGCCACGCGGCGTACTCGTCCACGATGGCAACCACGTCCGCAGGTTCGCCGTCAATGGGAATGTCCCGTGGCCAGGACAAAGTGGGTCGCCGCGACTCGCCGGGTTCCAGGTAGGGGCGCCGGTAGACCTGCATAGCCTCTTCGCTGACGCCGTTCAACGTACTGCCCGGCAACACCCGCTCCACGAAGACGTTGTTGGTCAACACCATCTCCTCACCGGCCGGAGAGCGGAAACCCTGGAAGACTCGCCTGGCTGCCTCCGGCCACTCATCCCACGTCAGGGGGCGCACGATGGCCTCCATGTAGGCCAGGCCCTTGATCCGTTCCTGGTGACGAAAGGCCCAGTGAAAGCCCAGGGCCGAACCCCAGTCGTGGACCACTAATGTAACCGGTCCCTCGGGTAACACGGCGTCGAACCAGGCATCCAGGTGGCGGCGGTGGTCAACGAAACGGTAGGAACCGTCGGCAGGACTGCCCGAATCACCCATGCCCACCAGGTCTGGGGCGAGACACCGGGCCAGCGGCGCCACCTGGGGGATTACGTTCCGCCACAGGTAGGACGAGGTGGGGTTGCCATGCAGAAACACTACTGCATCGCCGCTCGATCCGGTACCCGTATCCACGTAGGCCAGTTCCACACCGGCGCAGTCCGCTCGGTGGCGGGGGTAGGGGTCGTAAGCGGAAATTTCTGGAGTGGTCATGTACTTATCCTCAACTATGTCATGAGATTTAAACGATCTTTCTGAAGAACGTTGGCTGGGCCAGCTACCTTGGTGGTGCGAGGTATTGTGAATGCCCTCAAAACCGCAGTAAAGTGGGACGTACCCAAGTCCTTCCTCCGGTTCGCCAACGCATAACGGTATAATAGTCCTACGGTTAGTCTAGTACCCGGTCAAGTTAGGAATTGATGGGATAGAGTCGATGGAGCTTGGTGCGGGCATCAAGAATGTTGAAGCGCCAGTTGATGCAGGCTTTAGCTTCGTTCCGTTCCAGTTCCAGGGCATGAATCTCCCGGCAGAGGGATTCCTCGTCGGGGAGAC
>DAOUHR010000082.1:0-2499 GCA_034428635.1 Dehalococcoidia bacterium | reverse complement strand
GAAGATTTCTTCAGACGACAAGATTTGGCTCCCAAGTCCTATACCAATTAGTTTAAGCCTTGAGGATTTACACAGCAGTATGCTTAAGGCTATTGCAGCTTTGGCGTGCTATTGCAGATTTCCGAGAACATGGCTAGGTTGTGTTGACATTTGGTTACAATGGAACTATGTCAAGACTTGAACTCTCTCCAGATAAATGGACCAAGATTCTCCAGTTCTTGCGTAGTCGCACCGAACTGTACGTCGGTCAGGAAGAAGAATGCCGACGGTTTATAGAAGCCGTCCTGTGGGTCGATCGCTCCGGCGCCCAATGGCGACTCCTTCCAGCCGAGTATGGGAACTGGAACAGCGTCTACAAACGATTCGCCCGCTGGAGCGACCGGGGTATCTGGGAACTCCTGCATCAGCATTTGGCCGACGACCCGGATATGGAATACCTCATCATCGACAGCACGGTGGTCCGGGCCCACCCCTGCGCTGCGGGAGCGCCCCCCAAAAGGGTGGCCAAGCAGCCCAGGCCCTGGGACGGAGCCGCGGTGGGTTCAGCACCAAGGTCCACGTGAGCGTGGATAGTCTGGGCAATCCCTTGCGCTTCATCCTGACTGGAGGACAACAGCACGACATCACGCAGGCCGAGGGACTGATAGACGGTTATGCAGGTGAGTATGTGCTGGCTGACAAAGGGTATGACTCCCAGGGGTTTCGCCAGTACATTCTGGAGCGGGGCATGACGCCGGTGATTCCCCCACGCTCCAACCGGAAGCAACCCTGCGACTACGACGCACATTTATACCGGGAGCGTCATCTGGTCGAATGCTTCATCAACAAAATAAAGCATTACCGCCGGATCTTCTCCCGGTTTGAGAAGTTGGACACCAGATACCTTGGCTTCCTTCATTTCACCGCCGCTCTCATCTGGTTGCGGTGAAATGTCAACACACCCTAGTACCCGTTCAAGTTAGGAATTAATGGGATAGAGTCGATGGAGCTTGGTGCGGGCATCAAGAATGTTGAAGCGCCAGTTGATGCGGGCTTTAGCTTCGTTCCGCTCCCTTTCCAGGGCCTGGATCTCCCGGCAGAGGGATTCCTCGTCGGGGAGACGCTGTCTAAGAGGGTGTGTGACAATTGTCTAAACCTGCATTGGAATAGCTTGGTGTGATGTGGGTGTGGCCTGTAGTTTTGGGATATGTCTCGGAGAGCGTATCCCACAGATTTGACTGATGCCCAGTGGGGCTTGCTGGAACCTCTGCTGCCCTCGGATTCATCAAGAGGGCATCCCCGGACCGTGAACCTGCGGGAGGTAGTGAACGGCATTCTGTATGTCTTGAGGGGCGGCATACCCTGGCGAATGATGCCCCACGACCTGCCCCCTTGGGGCACGGTTTGGTGGTACTTCAGGAAATGGCGGACCGATGGCACTTGGGAGCGGGTTGAGGAGGCGCTGCGCCCCATGGTCCGGGAGAGCGAGGGACGGGAAGCCACTCCCAGCGGGGCCATCATCGACAGCCAGTCAGTGAGGACCACTGAAAAAGGGGGCCCAGGGGCTATGACGCCGGCAAAAAGGTGTCCGGACGCAAGCGCCACATCATAGTGGATACCACTGGGCTGCTCTTGGCGGTGGTCATTCATGCCGCCAACATCCAAGACCGGGACGGGGCCAGACTGGTGCTGGCCAAACTGCTGGGACGGTTCCCCCAGCTCCAGATCATCTGGGCCGACGCAGCCTATGCAGGCCGGCTGGTGGCGTGGGTTTGGGCGACCGGCGGATGGCTGTTGCAGGTGGTGCGCCGGAACCCGGACAGCCATCAATTCGAGGTGCTGCCCCGCAGGTGGGTGGTGGAGCGCACTCTGGCCTGGCTGAGCCGGTGTCGGCGGCTCAGCAAAGACTACGAGGAACTCCCGGAAACCGGCGAGGCCTGGGTTCATATAGCGATGGTCCACCTGATGCTCAAAAGGCTGAAACCTGCCTGATTACGAATTGTCACACACCCTCTTAGAAATCGATACCCCAAGCCCAAATGAATGCTGACGCGAAAAAGGCACCCGCTCCAATTCCTGAATTTTGGGGCTGGGAGAAGTCTGTCCTCTCCTTACCGACCCACCGTCAGTCCCCCACCGCCACGGCTTCCTTGTCCCGGGCGGGGGTGGCCCCGTTGGCGGTCTGGGTTTTCTGGACGTAGCGACCGGTGTGGGAGTGGGGATGTTGGGCCAGGTCCTCGGGGGTGCCGGTGGCGATTAGCTCTCCGCCCTGGTCGCCTGCGCCGGGACCGAGGTCTATTATCCAGTCGGCGTTCTTGATGAGGTCCAGGTTGTGCTCGATGAGGAGGACGGTGTTGCCCGTGTCGACGAGGCGGTGCAGGACTCGGAGCAGGGCGGCGCAGTCCTCGAAGGACAGGCCGGTGGTGGGCTCGTCCAGCAGGTAGAGGGTCTTGCCGGTGGCCCGCTTGGACAGCTCGGTAGCCAGCTTGACCCTTTGGGCCTCGCCGCCTGACAGGGTGG
>DAOUHR010000081.1:0-18166 GCA_034428635.1 Dehalococcoidia bacterium | reverse complement strand
TTCGGACAGTCGGGACGCCGCCGGAAAGCAGAGACTTCAAATAGTGGCCAGTGAGCAGGGCTTGTGGCGCTGCCATACCATATTCGAATGCACCGCGGTCTGCCCCAAGGGAATACCCATCACCCGCGCCATCCAGGGCCTCAAGCGGAACGTGATTGTCGACAGACTTAAGAGTTTTTTCAGGCTGGGACGCTGATATTCGAATAGTGGTACAACTGCTTTGAAATGACGAGTTGGGGATTAGCCGTCATTCAGGCGAAGGTCAGTATCCAGGGTCCTTCCCGGTACATTGCCGTTGACCTTTGACGACGTTTCTGGATTCCGGCTCAAGGCCGGAATTACGGTACGGGCGTGGCGCTAATCATTTCAATTCTGTTGAGCTACCAGGCCAAGTCGCGTGGCAGGTTCGCATCTACAGGCCCGCACGTCTGCGCTGCTCCTCCTGCAACTCGTCGATGCTCTCCCGCGACCTGCCGTAGATGTGCGGCACATCCCAGCCTTCCAGTCCCGCGTAGGTGTCTATCTGGCTGCGGTGATGTGTTTCATGCTCGAACAGCATCATCATGATGCGCCAGCCGCTGAGCATCCCGTCGGTATCTATCATCCTCACCCGGCGTTGCAGCCATTCCGGCGGGCTGTCGTCCAAGCGCCGGTGGAACTCCTCGAAGGCCCCCTCGATGGCCGGAACCCAGTCCGCCTGATGCTCGGTGCTGGGCACGGGCCAGTCGTACAGCCAGCCCCGCCCGCAATAGGCGCTGGCGAAGTAGAGCCGGGATTCCGCGATGTGATGCACAATTTCGTTAATGTTCCAGGCTTTCTCGCCTTCTCCCCGGGGCGGCCGCCAACCGTCGGCCTCCGGTGGCAGGGCCAGAATGTCCCGCACCGTGCGCTGGTGGAAGCGGTCAAAGTAGCGAAGCAGGGTTGGCAGGTCGGTAATCATCTCTTATCCTCGTGGGCAATTCCCCTTTCCAAGCTTACGATACGGTTGTGGGAATGATAGATAGCCACATCGGCAGCGTCAACGGCACTATCGGCCGGCGGGTTTGGCCTCGCCAGGCGGCAGGGTGTAGAATCGGCGCAACATCGCAACGTAAGTGAGGAGCGGTTATGAAATACGACGTTATTGTAGTCGGCGGCGGTTCCGCCGGTTCCGTAGTGGCCAGCCGGCTGTCGGAAGACCCCAATCGCTCGGTGCTGCTGCTGGAAGCGGGCCAGGACTACGCCGACCCGGAGCAGCTCCCGGAGCCGGTCCGCAACGGCCACTCCTCGGAGGGCGAAGCCATCGGCTCGGCGGTTTCCTGGAACCTGCGCGGCGTCATCAACGACCAGCAGGGTGAGATAAACATCGCCCAGGGCAAGGTCATCGGCGGCTCCGGCTCCATCAACGGCCAGGTCTACCTGCGCGGCCTGCCCGAGGACTTCGAGCGCTGGGAATCCCACTTCGGCAACCAGGAATGGGGCTACCTTAACGTGCTGCCCTACTATCGCAGGGCAGAAACCGACGTGGACATCCAGGACGACTTCCACGGCTCTGAAGGCCCAATCCCCATCGTCCGCCGCCAGGGCGAGGAGTGGCCGGCGGTACAGAAGGCGTTCCACGACGCCTGCATGGAGCGGGGCTACCCGTCCAGCCACGACCTCAACGGGCCAGACTCCGGCGGCATCGGCGCCATTCCCATGAACAACCGCAACGGCTGGCGCATGAGCACCAACGTCACCCACCTCACGCCCGCCCGACACCGCCTCAATCTAACCATACGCGGCAACGTGTTTGTCCGTCGCGTGGTTATCGATGACGGCCAGGTCACCGGCGTCGAGGTGGAGAGCGGCGGGGAAATTTTCACCGTCGAGGGCGAAAGCGTGGTGCTGTGCGCCGGGGCGCTCAAATCACCCCACATCCTGATGCTGTCCGGCGTAGGCCCTCGCGATCAGCTGGAGCAGAACAACATTCCGGTCCTGGTGGACTCCCCCGGCGTAGGACAGAACCTGTTCAACCACCCCATGGGGTCAGTCTCTTTCCGGGTTAATGAAAACGTCAGGCTGACGGCCAACGCAGAAGCCCTGCGCTTCGGCCTGCGGGTAACGTCCGAGCCGCCGTCCCACCCCAACGACGTCATGCTGCACACCCTCGCTGTCTGGAACGTGATGACCGGCGAGATGGTGCCGTCGGGCACTGCCCGCATCGCTTGCGCCCTGGAGCTTCCCGAGGGCACCGGCTGGGTGCGCCTGCAGTCAGGCGACCCCACGGCGCAGCCTTCCATCAACTACCGCTACCTGCACAACGAGAACGATATGCGCCGGATGCGCGACGCCGTGCGGCTGGCGTGCAGCATCCTGGAGTCCGACGCCTACCGGGGCATTTCCGAGGGGCGCATCGCCCCCGATGACGACACCCTCACCAGCGACGACGACCTGGACGCCTGGATTCGCCAGACCCTGGGCAGCTCCCGCCATGTCTCCGGCACCTGCCGCATCGGACCCGACGACGACGCCATGGCCGTTACCGACCAGCAATGCCGCGTGCGGGGTGTCGATGGCCTGTGGGTCGCCGACTCCTCCATCATGCCCCAGGTAACCCGAGCCAATACTAACGCTACCGCCATCATGATCGGCGAGCGCGTCGCCGACTGGGTGGCCGGAAGTTAGCCGATTGGAGACTTTCTACGTTAAAGTTCCTGTCAGCAACATTGAACAAGGATCAATCCGGCATTGACCACCAGGCGGTGGGCGTCCAAGGCGATGCGGATGCCGCCGGCGCGATGGCGTGGCAGCATTTATTGGGTGCTCCTTTTTCCGGTGTAGGTTTGGCGTTACAAACCGTTATCCCAGATGCACAGGAGCACCTTCTTACCGCTTCCGAACCCTGGCCCGACGCGCTCCATCGATGGATTCAGGTTCCGCCGGCAACCAAGTCGTCCCCGGTTGAGTAATCAAGACTTACCTTGACGGGCGGGCCATAGGTGTTCGCTCCGTAAGCCCATAGATATCGCGGAAGGGGAATGTGGCGGCGACGGCGTTGCCCAAGTCGCCGGAGAAGCCCTTCCGGTGGGAGGCAGCTTTCCTCCCCGGCAACGCCGACCCGAGTATGAACCATTGTACGGTGGTAGCGGGTATATCGGGGAATGATAATGCCTGATCTTTTGGATATTCAGGCGGAATGTTTCAGCTCTGGGTATCTTCTATGACTTGCAGATATACGAAGGCGCCGGTAAAGCAGGTAGCGTCTTCACAGTGGCCGCCGACGATTTCGCCTGATGGTTTTGCAGCAGCTACGTGTAGATGAACGTAGACTCCACCATCCTCCAAAGGCTGAATGTAACCGTCAGCGGTGACCAGTTCCATAATCTCGTCGATGGTTTCCCTTTCATGATCCCTTTCGAGACTGCAGAGATTGCGGCGCTTGAGTTGGGTCAGGCTTCCGATACAGGACATTACGGAGGCTTCGCGAATGCCTTCTGAATGAGCCAGGGATTCGATGCTTTTAATAAGGGATTCCCCCACTTGCAGGCGATGGTATACGACACGGGATGCCTTGGTGTCCCAATTTTTTACGACCATTCGTCCTCCCGCTTATGTGTGATGCCGACATTATACACACTTGGAACTTTGGCGGTTATTGCGGGGTTTCTCGCCCGGGCTACGTCCCGCTCGGATCCGGAGTCCGGACCTGGAGCTTCGTAGGCTTTCGCGTCAATTCGCCAACTATGAAACCCTTGCCCTCGGAGACTTGACAGGTTTCGGCTGCGCGGGCTTAAGGCGGGAGACCCCTTCCCGTCAGGGGGTCTGGCAAGCCTCCCGCAGCCACTCCCGGTCATCATCCTCCAGCATGGGAGCAATGGTGTCCCATACCTGCCGGTGGTATCCCTCCAGCCACTCGCGTTCCCCACTGGAAAGCTGGTCCCAGTCAATGAGCCTCTTGTCGAAGGGAATCAGGGTCAACGCTTCCATCTGCAGCCACTTCCGGCCGTCGGGGTGCCCGGGCATCTCCTCGTCTGGGGCGACAACGTACAGGTTTTCCAGGCGCACGCCGCCCCATCCCGCCTCGTAGTAGCCTGGCTCGTTGGAGACAATCATCCCGACCTTGAACGGTTCGTCGGCCCCTCTGGGCGTGATCCGCTGGGGTCCTTCGTGGACGTTCAGAAAGGCGCCTACGCCGTGGCCTGTTCCGTGCCCGTAGTCGAGTCCGGCGTTCCACAGGAAGGTGCGCGCCAGGGCATCCAGTCCAATACCTCCCGTTCCCTCGGGGAATTTCTGCATCGCAAGGTTGATGTGGCCTCGCAAAACCAGGGTATAGACTTCTTTCTGGCGTTCCGAAGGTTCGCCCACGATCACTGTGCGCGTATCGTCGGTAGTGCCGCCCATCAGCTGCACGCCGGAGTCAACCAGGAACAGCTCACCGTCGCGGAGCGGAACATCGGGGCTGGCGTCGGCGTAGTGGACGATCGCCCCGTTGGCTCCCGCTGCGGCGATGGTGGTGAAACTGAGGTCGTAGAAGCCCTCCTCGCTGGAGTACTCTTCGTACAATATCTGGCAGTAGCCTTCCTCGCTGACCGTCTGGCCCGCCTTGATCGAGTCCTGCAGGCGCTTGAAGCTGCGGATTTTGGCCGCGGCGGCGTGGCGGTGGGAGTTTCGGGCGGCGGCAATCTCCGCTTCGTTCTTGATTGCCTTTAGCGCCACTGTCGGATTGGGCTTCTCGAGGAGCTTCTGGTCTTCGTGGAGCATCAACCTGGTACCCATCGTGGTCCCGCTGGGGTCCAGCCACACCATGCCCGAGGCTTCCGCGCCGTACCGCTTCATCGCGTCGGCGTAGGCGCTGTACGGCTCAAAGTCGATTAACGATGCCAGGGCATCTGTCACCTCCGCGGGAGGTGCAACTCGAGTGAAGCAGGTGGCACGCTCCCGGTCAATTACCAGGTAGCCCTCGAACACGGGATTGTAGGCGATATCCGTGCCCCGGAGGTTCGTTACCCATGCGGTCTCGTCCAGCTTGGTCAGCACGAGCAGCGTGGCTCCCGCATCCTCCATCTCATTGCGAATGTCGGACAGCTTCTCGGCGACGCCGCAACCGGTGAGATCGTCGGGCAGCTGGTATATGGGGTTGGCTGGCGCCGGCGGTTGCTCGTCCCATACGGCGTCCACCAGGTTGTCAATGATCGGAACCAGGGCGGAATCTGGAGATTTCAGGGCTGCCTTGTACACGGAGTGGGCCTGCATCGAGACTACGAACGGGTCGAATCCCACGCGTATGCTGCCCTTTTCCTTTTCCATCTCGGTCAACCACTGGCTGAGGGATTTCTCCTCGGCCAGCCCGAGCTTGTGGACGCGGAAATTGTCGTGGTCGACCTCGTCGTCCGCCTGAATGTGGTACCGGGAATCTACGAACAGATGGCTCCCATCCGGGCAGACCAGGACGTCGCCGGCGGATCCCCGGAACCCGGTGATGGCCGCCCGGCGGCGCGTATATTCGGGCGCATACTCGTTCAGATGGGCATCGGAGGAAAGTACCAGATAGGCGTCTACCTGGGCCTCTTCCATGCGCCGGTGTAGTTTGGTAAGCCTGTCGGAGAGTATCTGCTTGTCATCTGCCATGATAATCAATGCTCCTCTAATACTGCAGTTTCAAATTCGTGGTGAGGAGTTCAAGGCGGTGTCGGTAGTGACAGCGCCGGACTGTTGCTGGGCGACGCCGTGCCGCTGTACTGCTGCTGCACCGCCACCGACTTGTTGCCCTCCTTCAAGAACCCCATTGTAATCCACCATCAACACCCCTGTTTGCGTCTCCCAAGTGCCCCACCACGTACTCCCGAGATCATCGCGAACCAGGTTGCGTCCCAGATGTAGGTTGACCGCAGATGCTGTGTCCCATAGGGTGTGGCGCCCCCTGGCTGTTCCTCCAGTTGGCAGCCGTTCTTGCGCTCCGCCGGACTGGGCAGCCTTTTCGGATACTCCAGCGACCGCCGACGTGATTCGGGCTGCCGGAACCGCCTCGCTATGCACTGGTGTACCCGTTCAATCCACTCGTCTACAGGACGAACTCCGCCACCTTATCTCTCCCAACAAAAACCACTGCCTCGCCACCCCACCGCTAGAGTGGCTCTATTCTACCCTTTATAGTTCTGCAACTGCGGTACTAATCGGGGAACACCTGCAATCTTTCTTCCAGGCGGAGGAGCGCTTGCTGGGTAGAGCGCAGTTCCCGGAGGATTTCTTCCCTGGATGCGGGGGCTTCCAACATTCGCAGGCGTTCCTGCCTGTCATCGTCCAGGTTCCTTATAACTATGGCTATGAATACATTGGTTACAACAAAGGCGCTGATTATCACAAAGCTGAAGAAATATATCCACGCCAGCGGCTCCACCTCACTGGCAGTGTGCATAATTGTGATCCAGTCGTCCAGCGTAACTATTTGAAACAGCGACGAAACGGAGACGCCTAGATCTCCCCAGTGTTCCGGATCGTGCTCTCCAAAGGACCAGTTTCCGACAAGGGCATACACATAGACGATGATGCCCAGCAAGACCACGATATGTCCCAGGCTCGGGATCGAGCGAAACAGTGTCGAAAGGATCATGCTCAGCTCACGGACGGTTGAAAGGCCCTTGAGAATCCGCAGCACACGCACCAAAAGGATGATTCCCCCGTAGGCGGCGGCGGACTCATTCGCTGCTATAGCAATTAGCCAGAAACTAATTGTCAGGAAATCGAAGACGTTCCAACCGTCTCTGAAATACTGGTAGATCCTGGGGGACAGCGCAAGCATTTTGAGAAGCACTTCCAAAACCAGCGCTCCCAGCAACAGGAGAACGAGCGCCGCTTGCCAGTACACGTTCCAGCCGGACAAGTACCGGTCTTCCAAATACTCTGAAGTTGTCATACCCTGCAGAAGGGAGATTCCGATGATGAGAACGACAAGGAGGTATTCGAACCTCCGCGCGTGTACGATACGATGCGCAAACTCTCGCATGTCCTGGTCACTCCTCGCGGACAAATTGCGGCTATCCTTCTGGATTTTCCGCTGGGGCGGTTTCAATTTCTCCAGAACGCCCGCCCGGTGGCGCGGGGGCATTATATTCTAGTCGCCTGAAGGGGGGAAAGCTGCGGCATACCTATATCGAGCACAACAATCCGGCGGTTGCCCCATGCGGAGCGATCCATGCCGCACTTACTTTCTATAGAAGAAAATGCCGCCGTTGTGGTCCCTGCGGACGGCATTGATACGCCAGTTGACTATGGGGTGTGTGCTGAAGAAGTTGGAAACCGTCATCCAGAATCCGCGCCGTTCGGTAGACTCCACCAGGTGGGCCTGGGTATTGAGCTGGCTGTACAGGTGTTTGCCGGCTCCGAGCATGGTCAATCCCTTATAGGCATCGTCCGCCGCAAACGCCTGGCCGATCTTGTCGCAACTGTACTCTTGGGCCCGGCTCAGGGGCAGGCCAAAAATGTAATTGACGCCGGGGATATTGCCCACGAATGTGAGGAGCCACCACCACCAGGTTACGTGGCCGAGCTTCATGTGGCCAAGTTCGTGGCCAAGGATGAACTTGAGAGTCTCCCAGTCCTGGTTTCTCAGGCAGGCCTCCAGGATGTCGGAGTTGACGGTGCTGAAATATCTGAACCCTGGAACACAGGCAGCAAAGGCGTTCAAGACGCCGTCCCCATTGACGGTGTACAGCTCGGGGACTCTCTTCATGCGGAGAGCGGAGGCCATGGTTTGCCACATATCGTAGACTTCAGGAAACTGTTCCGGCGTGATCCGGACGCCCTGGGCGCGTTGTGATCCGTAGAGCTTCCCGGTCGAGAACACGAAAAATATGAACAGGGCGATGGGAATTATAACCACGACGGGGATGTACAGCCCTTCTAACAGTTCGAGGGTCTGCTGGTCCTCCGCCGGTAGGAGAGGTATGACCTGTTCATCCGTCAAATCCGCGGCGAAAGGGCGGACCGAGCGGTAAGCGTCCGCATAGTCGGCTTTCAGGCCGTCGAGGATCTCGGTCCTGAAGACCGCTGCAATGAGAATAACTGCCAGGATGGTAATGGTCAGCAGCCCCGACAGGGAGAAGAGGAGCCATTCTTTGGAGTGCCGGCGTGGGATAACCTCTGAGATCTGGCTGTTCACGTCGTCGTACCTCCTTGACCTAGCTCATGGTTTTGATGATTAGGTGAAGGTTTTGCTCTACCCGAATGGGGCAGGCCCCTCAGGTGGTCCAGCACCCGCCGGCGCGGCTCCGGCCGACGGAACAGTTGGGCAATGCACTCGTGGACTCGCTCAATCCCCTGGGCACACCGCCCGACTTCCGCTACCCCATCTCTTCCAGCCACCACCGCCTCACATCATCAGCCCACAGCTGCCTCAATTCTACCCTCCCGTTAAATGCAACTGTAGTACCAGGTAACTATGTCAAAAGTCCCTTCCCGCTTGACGGGGGAAGGCTAGGATTGGGGTGACCACTTTGCGAGAAGTCGCCGCTGGCCACAACTGCTAGTTTCACCACCATTATTGAGAAAGTTTCCAAGAAGAATCCGAAACCCGACTCTTGCCGGGGACGGTTGTGCGGGGCCCTTTAATATGCTGACGATCAGCCAGGGCCCGAAAGAAACTCGTCCATAACCTGGGCCAATTCCTCGGGCTTATGGTAGCCAATGTCGTGAACGGTCTCGGGTATCCAGCGCACCTGGCATTGCGGGATGGCCTTTTCGGCAGCGGCGACCCCAGCCTGCTTCTGTCTGGCCCGCTCGCTGTCAGCGCGTTCCGGTGTCGGGCCCGCCGGAATAATAACTGTCGGACAGGTAATCCTGGAATAGAGCTCGGAGGCCGGCTCCTCCCACATAGCGTGCATTACCTGTACGTGATTTTCGGGACGCAAGATGTCCTGAATCTGGCCCTCCTGGTCCTCATACACCATCGTCTGGACGATGCGTTCGACCTGGTCGTTCCAGCAAAGAGACAGCTGGTAGCGCAGGCGATCCAAGAATTGCTGCCTGTTCCCCGACACGTCCCTTGGCTGGGCCCTGGCATTGACGGCCTCCCACGGTTCCCGGGGACCGACTCGTCGGCCCACGCCGCCGTCGATCAGTCCCAGGGCGGTTACTCGCTCCGGGAAACGGATGGCCACGTTGAGGGCTGCGGTTGCTCCCCAGGAGTGTCCGAAGACGGCGGCGCGCGACACGCCGAGATGGTCCATAAGTCCCACGGCGTCGGCAGACAGGGTCTGCCAGTCATACCCACCTGGGGCCTGGGTGGTCTGGCCGTGGCCCCTGGCATCGGCGGCAAAGAGCCGGTATTTGTGGCACAAGTGGCTGGCGACGAGCTCATACCAGTGGGCCGAGGACGCCAGGCCGTGCATGAGCATGACCGGTTCGCCTTCGCCGCCCCAGTCCAGGTACCGGACCTGGATTTCGCCGATGGTAGCCCAGTGTTGCGTTGGGTGCTGGCGGTCCGTGGGATTTCGCAACGCCGACTCCTGTCCCCTGTATTGCATTTTCACGTCTGACTAGACTATATCCTATTCACTGAATCGGAATCGGGCAACCCCGGCGGCTCGGAGCTTCCAGATTGATACTTAGTGTATTTAAGGATACATCCCTATCCGCATTCATGAAAGTACTCAGTGAGTGAACTGGACGCAGTGAAACCCTGCCTTTGGGTCTTTGGGCCGGTTACTCCAGCCAAAACCAGGGCGTAGCTTACCGTGCGGAACCGAGAAAGATAGTTCATTCATTCCCCGAGTCTGTACGGGGAAAAGCAGTAATCTCAGCTCCTGAGCAAATCCGCCAGCCCGCTGACCGGCTCCCCTTCCTCCAACCGCTCCAGGCGAACCACAAGCTCCGCCACGGTTGCATCCGCAAGGCGCTGCGACGCGCAGTCCTGAAACTTTTCCCGGATGTCATCCATGGTCACGCCGCGCAGGGCCCCGCTGCTGGCCCGGCGAGCCTCCTGCCGAAGCACTGAGCCATTTTTCAGGTACACGTCAACTTCGTGGTAACCCTCGCTCCAGCTGGGCTTGCCCTCGTTGCCCGGGATCCGCCGCATATCTATCCGGGGTATCAGATTCTGGGCCCCGGGCCTGCGAACCTGCTCGACGGAAAAAGACTGCAGTCCCACCCTGTGGTCCAGCAGGGCCGCGGCCAGACAGTACTGCATGCTGAACTTCCCTTCCAACGACGACGTGGGACGGGAGTGTATGAGTGAGCGGGGCGGATCAAAGTCCACCATTACCTCAATTCGGTCAACCGCTTCAGGATCAATATCGCCCTGGGACAGCAGGCTGAAGGTGGCGTCCAACGCCAGGTGAGCGCTGCCGCAGCAGGGGTACTTCTTGACTTCGATGCCCGATTCGACCAGGTAGCATTTGCTGGTAAGATTCTCTACAACCTCCGCCGCGTTGAACCCTTGACCGCCAGAGAAGGCCCTGATGAACCCGAATCGACCCTCCAGGGCGTCCAGGCTGGCGGTAAAACCTGAACGCACCAACCGAGCCGAAGCCACGCCGGCGCGGGCTGCGTCCCCGGCGTGAAAGGGCTTAGTCATGGTGCCGAAGTTCTGCCGCAGTCCCGATGCCTGGGAAGCCGCCAGGGAAATGGCCATGGCCGTTTGCTCTGCATCCAGGCCCATGACCTTGCTGGCCGCCGCTGCTGCCCCAACGGTCCCCAGTGGGCCGGTGGGATGCCACCCCAGGTCATCGTAATACGCTTCGCTCAGGGACTCGCCCACCGCGCAGGCCACCTCGAACCCGGTCATATAGCCAAGCAGCAGGTCACGGCAGGAAGCCCCCGTTTCCTCCGCCACGCCCAGCGCAGCCGGCAGCAAGACGGCAGTGGGGTGGGTCTTGGTAATCTGGGTGATATCGTCGTAGTCCAGCGCATGGGCCATGGCCCCGTTGACCAGGGCCGCGTTGACCGCCGAAGTCTTGAAGCCTCTGCCCACCACGCTGGCAATGGGAGCGGCGCTCTCGCCCGAGACGTAACGGCAGAGTATTTCGGCCAGGTCCTCCCTGCTGCCGGCCAGCATGCATGCCAGACAGTCCATAATCGCTCCCCTGGCAGCTTCAACCGCTTCAAGCGGGAAGTCCTCGATGCCCAGGTCGGTAACGTATTCGCCGATTCGCCTGGTAATGTCCACGAGATGCCTCCAAACCGTGCTTCTTATTCTAGTAAGAAATCGCAGCTGTGAGCGACTGGGAACCACTACGCCATTAGGGAACTACCTATTATACTCGTGCCAATGACCGATGCTCCGCACTCCCTGTTCAGCAGGGTGGTCCATACTGCACAGCGACTAGATGCCTAAACAGAATGGCCCCCGACCGCACGGCCGGGGGCCACCTCGATTAAGCTGTCGTTCTGCAATCTGACAGGCGCTCAACGCCTAGCTGTACTTTCCCGTCAACTGCGGTGTGGTGGTGTCAAAGCCCTGGTTCTGGCGATCCAGGCGGGTTTCCCGCGCCCAGGTGCGCTTCAGATCATCCCTGACATTGAGATGCAGGTTGCCGAGGCCTTCACACTCCAAGTCTATCACGTCCCCGTCCATCAGGGCGCTCAGGCCACGGTGGTTGGTACCCGTGGCAACAATATCGCCCGGCTCCAGGGGATGTATGGACGTGACCCATTCCATAATCCTGGGAATCTGGTGGGCCATATCGCTGGTGTTGTAGTTCTGCTTGACCTCCCCGTTAACCTTCAACACGACCTGCCGGTTCAGGGGATTGGTGTACTCATCAGCAGTAACAATGTAGGGGCCCATGGGAGCGAAGGTGGCCCGGGACTTCATCTGGTAGAAGGTGTTGCCCGGGGGAAGAACACCGCGGGCTGAGCCGTCAATGAAGTTCAGATACCCGAAAATGTAGTCGTATGCGTTCTCCGGCTGAACAAACTCCGCCCGCTTGCCGATGACGAAAGCCATTTCCGCTTCGAACTCGAAGATCGTGGCGGGAATGTCGGGCAAAATTATCGTTTCGTCCGGGCCGATTACACAGTGGGGCGACTTTTGGAAGGCATTAATGGGGGCGGGCTCGTCCCTGGTCCCGTCCTCCATGTAGTTGACCGCCATGCACACGATGGTGTAGGGCTTGGGCAGCGGCGGACGCACGTGCACTGAGCTGATGGGCAGTCCGGCTTCCGCATTCACAATGGCCTCGATAGCTGTCCGATGACCGTCAAATCCCTCGATTACCCGGTTTATCAGGTCCTGCGGCGAGGTGTGGGAAATGCCGCTGACAGCGGACGAAACGTCCACCAGGTTGTCGCCCTTGACCACGCCCAGCCTGTAATCGTCAAAAAAGGCCAGCTTCATATCTCTTTCTCCTCTTTAAAGGTGGTCTTGCTGAACAACTCGCGCTCCGACGACTCTCTCCGTCGGACTAAACCAGCACCCCGAAGCCGGAAATGGTGCACAGTTCTATGCGGTTACCGTCCAGGTCGTTGATATAGAAAGCCCGCTGACCGTCGTTGCGGGTCTGGATATCGGTGGTCTCGATGCCCCTCCCATTGAAGTACTTGTGGGAGGCTTCAATGTCGTCCACTTCAAAGGCAGTATGGTGGGAAGGCGCGGACGGCGCGTCATCGTTCTCGATGATGTGGACCATGGCGCCGCTGGGCAGTTGCAGCCAGTACAGGTGATCGCTGTTTACCATCTTGGGAATCTGCTTAAGGCCCAGGAAGTCTTCGTACCATTTTAGGGCGGCGTCCTTGTCCTTTACGTTATAGGTTATGTGGTTAATGTTCTTAAGCCTAATGGGATCATCAAGCATGGGCTTCCTCCATCATTTTTCGGTGTTTCCCGGATGGCGCTATCATACCAGCATCTGCCAATCAAACCAAATAGACAAAGGCTGGGGCAACCGAATTGGTTGCCCCATGTTGTGCGCCGTGCAAGTCCTGCCGGACTCTCCTTCTTATACGCCCAAAACCCGTTCCAGGTTCTTCCAGAGAATTGCTTCCTTTTCGTCCTGGGTCAGGCTTTCCAGGCTGTTCACCCATGCAGTGGGCTCGTCGATTCCCATGTCGTAGGGGTAGTCGCTGCCCAGGAAGATGCGGTCGATTCCCGCGGAATCGATCATGTACCTCAGCACCGCTTCGCTGTGGGTCAGGCAGTCGTAATAGACCTTGTTGAGATAGCTGCTGGGAATACTGGCGCCCAGTTCCCGGGCCTCAGAACGCACCTGCCAGCCCCGGTCCAGGCGACCGGTGCCGAAGCAGGTAAACCCGCCGCCGTGGGCCAGGCATACCTTCAGGTCGGGGAAGCGGTCCAGCACCCCGCCGAACACCAGGGTGCCAAAGGTCACCACCCGGTCCGACAGGTTGCCAATGGAGTTATCGATGGCCCAGCCCTTGGTGTCCCGGGGCTTTACGATTGTGTCGTCGCCTTCCTGGTGGAAGAAAATCAACGCTCCAAGTTGTTCCGCAGCGGACCAGAAGGGGATGAAGTCCTCGTGGTCCAGTGTCTTGTTGTTGACGTGGTCGGCGATCTGCGCCCCCTTCAGGCCCAGTTCGTTAACGGAGCGTTCCAGTTCGGCAACGGCGGCGTTAACGTCCTGCATGGGTAGGGTGCCCATGCCGGCGAAGCGGTCGGGATGGAAGCGGGTCAACTCCGCCACGTAGTCATTGCATTCCCGGGCTATGCCCGCGCCCACATCCCCTGGCAGGTCGTAGTTGTACATGCCCACCCAGGTGGTCAGCACGTGGACATCCACGTTCACCGAATCCATGTAGGCAATACGCTCGTCGGCGGTCAGGGAATAGGCGGGGTGCAACCACTGGCGCTTGTCGCCCTGCACCAGGAATTGCCGCCCGTTCATCTCACGGCGGGTGAAGCCATGCCAGGTCTGGCCCTCGGGCAGGTGGGACGCCGCCAGCGGCGCTATATGGGCATGAATGTCTATGCTGCGCATTTGCATGTCTCCTGTTATGGCTGGGATTTACCGACAGATTGGACTAAATCCCCAGCAGGTTTTCCAGGTTCTTGTAAAGAATTGATTCCTTTTCTTCCTGGGTCAGGCTCTCCAGGCCCTGCACCCAGGACACGGGCCAGTCGATCTGCATGTCAAAGGGCCAGTCGGTGCCGAATACCACCTTGTCGATGCCCACCGAGTCGATCAGCATTCGCAGGGCCGGCTCGCTGTGGGTCAGGCAGTCGTACCAGAACCGGTTAAGGTAGGTGCTGGGCGGTTTGTTTATGTTGACCCGAGCTTCCGACCTTACCTGCCAGCCCCGGTCCATGCGACCGGCCCCGAAGCAGGTGTAGCCGCCCCCGTGGGAGAGACAGACCCGCAGGCCCGGGTATTTGTCCATAACTCCGCCGAATACAAAGGACGCGTAGGTAACCGCCCGGTCCACCAGGTTGCCGATGGTGTTGGGCAGGTGGTAACGGTTGAGCCGGGGAGTAACCAGGGTTTCCACGGCCTGGTGAATCAGGATGACGGCGCCCGTCTGCTCGGCCACCTCCCACAGGGGGAAGAATCGGGGGTCATCGTAGGTTACACCGTTGACGTGATCGTCAATCATGGCGCCCTTCATGCCCAGTTGGGTCATGGCCCGTTCCAGTTCGGTAGCGGCGGCGCCCACGTCCTGCATGGGCAAATTGGCCAGGCCGGCGAATCGGTCTGGATGGTCCTTGGTCAACTGGGAAACGTAGTCGTTGCACTCCCGGTCCATGGCAGTAGCCTTGACCGGATCGCCGCCATAGTTATAAAAGACAGCATTGGTTGAAAGGACGTGAACATCAACCCCAATGGAGTCCATGTCGGTAAGCCGCTGTTCAGGTGTCCACATGGTGCGGGGCACGGCCTGGTGGAACTGGTGAGAAAGACCACTGATGCCGTACCACTCTTCGCCCGCTTCTACCGCCCGGATGTACCCTTCTGGGCTGATGTGGGCGTGGATATCAATGGAGCGCATAGGCTTAAAAACTCCTCCGTCGCAAGTTGTCCGCGGGGCTAAAGGCCCAGCATATTTTCCAGGTTTTTCCAGAGAATGGCTTCCTTCTCGTCCAGGGTGAGACTCTGCAGGCCCATTACCCAGGACACGGGCCAGTCGATTTTCATGTCTGCCGGCCAGTCGGAGCCCAGTACCACGCGGTCAATTCCAACCGAGTCAATCAGCATCCGCAGGGCCGGTTCGCTGTGAGTCAGGCAGTCGTAGTAAAACTTGTCCAGATAATTGCTGGGCGGCTGGTTGATGTGCTCCCGGGCTTCGGATCGCACCTGCCAGCCCCGGTCCATGCGGCCGATGCCAAAGCAAGCGTAGCCGCCACCGTGGGCCAGGAGCACCTTCAGGTCGGGACACTTGTCCATCACTCCGCCGAAGGTAAAGGCGGCAAATGTTACCGCCCGGTCTGACGGGTTCCCTATGGTGTTGCGTACATGGTAGCGGGGCTGGCGCTTGGTTCCGATGGTGCCGCCGCCCTGGTGGATGAAGATAACCGCTCCCATCTGTTCCGCCGCCTTCCAGATGGGCAGGAACTCGGGTTCGTCGAAAGTCTTGCCGTTGACCTGGTCGCCGATCATTGCGCCTTTGAAGCCAAGCTGGTGGACGGCCCGGTCCAGTTCGGCAATAGCCGCGTTGGCATCCTGCATGGGGATGTTGGCCAGGCCCGCCAGGCGGTCGGGGTAGTCCATGGTCATCTGGTAGATTTCGTCGTTGCAGTCTCGGGCAATGGCAGTGGTTACCGCCACGTCCTTGTCGTACTGGTAGAAACCGGCGTTTGTGGACACCACCTGGATGTCTACGCTGATGGAGTTCATATCGGCGATGCGCTGGTCCGGCGTCCAGGCATTCCGGGGGTTGAACAATTCGCCGTCAGCGGTCGTCATGCCGTGCCAGTCGTTGCCGGCCAGCACCGCGCGCTGAAAGCACTGGGGCGTCGAGTGTGCGTGAATGTCTATGCTTCGCATAAGCTCCCTTTGTTAAATGTGATGGCGCCGTAGATCACGGTGGCTGCGGCGCCGGCTAGATTCCCAGCAGGTTTTCCAGGTTCTTGTAGAGAATTGCTTCCTTCTCGTCCTGGGTCAGGCTTTCCAGCCCCAAAATCCAGGACACGGGCCAGTCGATGGCCATGTCCGCCGGCCAGTCGGTGCCGAAAATAACCTTGTCGATGCCCACGGTGTCGATGAGCATGCGCAGGGCCGGCTCGCTGTGGGTCAGGCAGTCGTAATAGAACTTGTTCAGGTAGGTACTGGGCGGGTTGCTGATGTTCACCCGAGCCTCAGGCCTCACCTGCCAGCCCCGGTCCATTCGGCCGGCGCCGAAGCATGTATACCCGCCGCCGTGGCACAGGCAGACCCGCAAATCGGGGCAGGCATCCATTACCCCGCCAAAGACGAAGGAGGCGAAGGTAACCGCCCGGTCCACCAGGTTGCCGATGGTGTTGTGCAGGTGGTAGTTGGGATTGCGGTCCCGCACCAGGGTTCTGCCGCCCTGCTGGTGCACCAGCATGACCGCGCCCATTTCCTCGGCCGCTTTCCACAGGGGCAGGAACTCCGGATCGTCGTATGTCTTGCCGTTGACATGGTCGTCGATCATGGCGCCCACGAAGCCCATGGTGTTGACGCACCGGTCCAGTTCATCGATGGCCAGCTTTACGTCCTGCATGGGTATGATGGCCATGCCCTTGAACCGGTCGGGGTAGTCCACCGTCATCTGGTGGACCTCGTCGTTGCACTCCCGGTGCATCGGCAGAATTATCTGCGGGTCGCGTTCATAGTAGTAATAAAAGCTGAAGGTGGACACCACATGCACATCAACGCCCAGGGAGTTCATGTCGTCGATGCGCTGTTCGGGAGTCCACGAATTGCGGGGGCCGATACCCATTTCGCCGGGTTTGACCCCGTGCCATTCCCTGCCTTCCCGCATGGCGCGAATGAAGCACTGCGGGGTCAGGTGGGCATGAATGTCTATGCTGCGCACTGGTTCCTCCACGTCTTGGGTTTTCTCGCCCTCGCCGTTCCTGCCCTGGGCAGCGTGAGCAGATACTCAGGAATTAGTCGCTGCTGACACCCAGCAGTTTTTCCATATTTTTCCACAGGATGGCTTCCTTCTCCTCCTGGGTCAGGCTCTCCAGGCTCAACACCCAGGAAACGGGCCAGTCAATCTGCATGTCGAAGGGCCAGTCCGTGCCGAAGACGACCTTGTCTATGCCGGCCATGTCGATGAGCATCCTCAGCGCCGATTCGCTATGGGTCAGACAGTCGTAGTAAAAACGGCTCAGGTAGGCGCTGGGGGGTTGGGGAATCTGGGGCAGACGGCCCACGTCCCAGCTCCGGTCCATGCGGCCGACGCCGTAGCAGGCATAACCGCCGCCGTGGGCCAGGCATATCTTCAGGTCGGGACAGGCGTCCATAACGCCGCCCATGACGAAGGACGCGAAGGTTACGGCCCGGTCCACCAGGTTGCCGATAGTGTTGGGCAAGTGGTATTGGCGGGTGCGGGGATTTACCAGCGTCCCACCACCCTGGTGAATCAGGAAGACTGCCCCCATCTGCTCCGCCGCCTTCCACAGGGGCAGGAATTCGGGTTCGTCAAAGGTCTTGCCGTTGACCTTGTCGTCGATCATTGCTCCCACCATTCCCAGCTGGTTGACGCAGCGGTCCAGTTCGGCGATGGCCAGGTCCACGTCCTGCATGGGAATCTGGGCCAGGCCCTTGAACCGGTCAGGATGGTCGATGGTCATCTGGTGGACTTCGTCGTTGCACTCCCGGTGCATCGCGGAGATTTCCTGGCTTGGCCGGCCGTAGAAGTAGTACTGGGCGCCTGTGGACGCCACCTGGACGTCCACACCCAGTGAGTCCATATCCTTTATACGCTGCTCGGGCGTCCATTCCAGTTGGGGCATAATGTCCAGGGGTCCGGGTTCCAATCCATGCCAAGCCCGGCCTTCCCTCATTGCGCTGATGTAAGACTGGGGCGTAACGTGGGCGTGAATATCTATGCTTCGCACCTGTACCTCCGAGTACGGTCAGTTTGAATAGCGGGGCAATTATAGTTGATAGGTACCATGGATGGTATAACCAAGCGCCGCACCTCCTTAATGGCACGGCGTATCAAAAAAGTGATCTCCCCCGAATTGGGGGAGATCATTATTTCCAGGAACTTGGGCCGGCACTCAAGCAAGGGACTAGCGCCCCCGCTGCCGTGGGTCGAACAGGTCCCGCAGCGCGTCCCCGAAGAAGGC
>DAOUHR010000080.1:0-25017 GCA_034428635.1 Dehalococcoidia bacterium | reverse complement strand
AATCCAGCACCACTTCCTGGCGTTGTTGGAAAGCCTCTGCGCCTCGGCATAGTCGCCGGAAGCTACTTTGCCGTTAACCTGGGCCGCGAACACAATGGACACAATGCCGGCAGGCAGGCAGCAGCAAATCGTAACTAAAATTGCCTGCACCAGGTAGTTTGGAATCCTTGGCGCTTCGCCGTACGCGGGCGCCCCCTGGTAGCCCGTCTCAGGCACGTACGGCGGTTCGTTATTGGCCTGAGGGTCAATGACCGCTCCGCAGTTGTCGCAGAAACGGGCGTCGTCCGGTACTTCCCTGCCGCAAGTGGTGCAAAACATCTATTCAATCTCCTCGGTCAGCGCACCTGGTTACTCCGGCTCTTCCGCACCACATAGGTCCCCGATATGTGGTCGTGCCAGCCCCGTTTTTCCCGGTCCCAGGCCACCCACAGGTAGCCCAGGCCCAGGGCTATTCCCGAAAGGAACTTGCCGACGATTTCCCGCAAAAGCACGGCACCGATGCCAGGTATGTTGCCGTCTCTGTCCACCACCTGAATGCCCAGTGCCATTTTACCCACCGTCTGGCCGCGCCATGCGGTCAGTATCACCGCATATCCCAGGTTAAACGCCAGGCTAACCACTGAAGTGAGAGTGGACTCGCCAAGGGCGAAACGGATGACCAAACCGACTATCACCAGCAATATGACATCTATCAACAGGGCAGCCGACCGGATCCAGAAGCCCATGTATTCCACGTCCTGGGAGTCTTGATCGAAGTAAGTCAACCCAGGTGTGTACTGCGGGTCAAGGGATGCGCCGCAGTTGTCGCAAAAACGCGCGCCGGGGTCGGCTTCCCGCCCGCAGGTGCTGCAGTAAATAGGGTTGTCATCGTACATGTTTGCCACTGGTACCTCTCCGGCGTATTAGAATGGGCGCCCCTCGGCGGCGGCGTTCAGGTCCCGCTGTACCAGGAACCAGACGGCCGGAGGGAAGATGATCCAAAGTATGAATATGGCAATGCCCGGGTACTTGCCGTTGATGAACTTGTCGTACTGGAAGCTATGATGCCAGTAGGCGAAAAGCTGGGCTATAGGGATAATGTACAGAATTGTCCAGAGCCATCGCCGCTTGTCTTCGGTACCATTGGCGCGGTACAACTCTCCCAGGGTCACCTGGAACCAGTAGATGCCGTAGATAGTAAGGGTGATGATGTACAGCAGCACCTGCACCCACATGTTGCGCCGCTTGATGTGGTCGGTGCGGACCGGTGCCCTTGCAGCGCCGGAGCCGCCGGCCGGGGCTGTTGCTATATGTGGGTTGGCTGCGCCGCAACTCTGGCAGAACCCGGCGGTTGCTTCCATCACCGTGCCGCAACTGGAGCAAAATATGGTACGGGAACCTGACGGATTATTTGCCTGTGCCATCTACTCTCCTTCTACCAGTGATACTGCGCCGCCCGGTTCAGGTCCATCTGCACCAGGAACCAGACGGCGGGGAAGAACACTATCCAGAGAATGAAAATCAGCGGCCGGGGGTATTTGTCATAAACAAACTGGGAATACTCCCCCGCGTAGTGCCAGAAACTGAAAAAGTCCAACAGGGGAATGCAGAACAGGATGGTCCACTTCCACCGCCCCGCCTCCGGCCCCCGGTTGTTGGCCTGCTGCAACTCCCCCAGGGTAACGTGGAACCAGTAGATACCGTAAATTCCCAGGGTGATGACCACCAGGAAGATTTGCAGGAACATGTTGCGGTGCTTGATGTGGCTGTAGTTGAACAAGGCTATTGTCTCCGGTGAGATTGCGCGGATACGGTCATTGAATTATGCCCCGAACCCCTGGTCCGTCCCGCCGCCCCGCCCAGTTGCCACGCCTGTGGCCTGATAGTCACTCCAGCATCCGGCTTGACGGGACCGCGGCAGAGTCAAGTCAACCGGCGCTACCAACTCCGCAGGGGAGGGGACTATCAGCTTTGGGTTTCACCTACCTTAACAGCAACCCGCCCGCACAAACAAGAACAATGCGAGCCGAGGTAGTGGGCCACGGTCAGGGGATAGTCCGGCGCCCTGCTCTCCCGCAAGCCGGGGCAATCACGGGGGACTGCTGGTATAATACGCCCGCATCCCAAATCTCGAAGAACGCCCGCTACGGCGGGTCTGTGTTTTGAAGCAAGGAGGTCAAGGTTATGGATCTCGGACTAACCGACAAGGTTGCCATAGTTACCGGCGGCAGCGAGGGCATCGGCAAGGCTGCCGCGCAGCGCATGGCTGAAGAGGGAGCGCGGGTGGTAATCGTGGCCCGCGGCCAGGAAAAGCTGGACGAGGCAGCCCTGGACATTCGCACCGCCACCGAAGGGATGGTGCTGCCCCTGTCAGCCGACGTTTCCCATCCCGATAGCGCCGAACGGGTAGTGCAGACCGCCCTGGACAACTTCGGCCGGGTTGATATCCTGGTCAACAACGCCGGCGTCTCCCTGGCCAAGCCCTTCGAGGAGGTCACCGACGACGAGTGGGAGTACGACTTTGACCTGAAGGTGTGGGGCGGAGTTCGCCTGATTCGCCGTTCCATACCCGAAATGCGCAAGGTAGGCGGCGGGCGCATCATCAACGTCACCAATCTTGGCGGCCGAACCCCGGGGCCTTCTTCCATGCCCACCTCCATTTCCCGGGCCACCGGCATCGCCATCACCAAGGGCCTGTCCAAGGACCTGGCTGTGGACAACATTCTGGTCAACACCGTCTGCATCGGCATCGTCAAGAGCGGCCAGCACACCCGCCGCTACGACCGACTCCAGGAAACTAACCCGGACCTGACACTGGACGAGTTCTACGCCCAGACCGCAGTCGCCCGTGGCGTGCCCCTGGGCCGCATCGCGGAAACGGAAGAGGCCGGCGACGTAATCGCCTTCCTGGCCTCCGAACGGGCCAGCTACCTGACGGGCATCGCCATTAACATTGACGGGGGAACGTCGCCGGTGGTGTAGGGCTATTGGCAGCCGGCGTTCCGGCAGAATTGACAGGATTGCGGGGCAGACCATTCGTCTGCCCCTTTTGCCGGCCGCCCCTAAATAGCGGATAATATGGGCATAACCCCGCGCTTTGCGACCAAACAGGAGAACCAAGTTTTGACTACTCCCACCTACCTTGACGAATTTAACCCCCCCCAGCGCATCCTAATGGGCCCTGGGCCCAGTTCCGTCAACCCCCGGGTACTGCAGGCCATGACCCTGCCCATCCTGGGCCACCTGGACCCCCAGTTTTTCCAGGTGATGGACGAGATCTGCGAGATGCTGCGGGAGGTCCTTCATACCGAGAACTTCATGACCGTCCCCCTGTCCTCTACCGGCACCGGCGCCATGGAAGCCGCCTGCGCCAACGTCCTGGAGCGGGGCGACAAGGTGATCATCTGCCGCAACGGTTTCTTCGGTGACCGCCTGGGCGACATCGCCGAACGCTGCGGCGCCGAGGTCGTTATCCTCGACTTCGAGTGGGGTGCTCCCGTCGACTTGCAGGCCCTGTCCGATGCCCTGGACCAGCACGGGCCGGTCAAGGCGGTGGGAGTGGTCCACGCCGAGACCTCCCCGGGCGTCCTTACCCCCATGCCGGAAATTGTGGACCTGGCCCACCGCCACAACGCCCTTATTGTCGTCGACGCCGTTACCTCCCTGGGCGGCCACGACGTTCGCATGGACGAATGGGACGTGGATGTCTGCTACAGCGCCACCCAGAAGTGCCTGGGCGCGCCTCCGGGCCTGGCCCCCATCAGTTTCGGGCCCCGGGCCATGGATGTCATCAGGACCCGCCCCACCAAGGTCCAGAGTTTCTACTTCAACCTGAAGGACCTGGAAAGCTACTGGAACCAGACCCGCGCCTATCACCACACTTCTCCCATCTCCATGACCTACGCCTTGCGGGAATCGCTGCGGATGATGATGGAAGAGGGGATAGACAATCGCATCCACCGCCACGCCCGGGTGGCGGGAGCGCTGCGGGCTGGGCTGGAGGCCCTGGGTATCGGCCTGATGGCTCCCGAAGGGTTCCGCCTCAACCCCCTGACCACCGCCCTGATACCCGAGGGAATCGAGGACACAGCAGTGCGCGGCCGGCTGCTAAACGATTACAACATCGAAATCGGCGGCGGCCTGGGACAGGTCCGCGGCAAAGCCTGGCGCATCGGTCTGATGGGCGAATCGGCCCGGGAAACCAACGTCTTCGCCCTGCTCTCGGCCCTGGAGCAAATCCTGCCCGACCTCGGCTACGAGGTAGCCACCGGCGCCAGCCTCTCCGCCGCCCAGCGGGCCCTGGTTGACCATGACGATGGGGGGGTGCTGCCGTAGGGGGCGCAACTCGTAGTTGAAGGATGCGGCTAACGGAAGACAGGGACGGCAACGGACGCCATCCCTGTCTTTCTTGCCAGTGAGAGTTTTCGTCAAAAGCCTGGTCCCTGAAGTGGGGACAGTGGTCTTTGCTTTACCGACTCTCGGTGTGATTGTTCCGGTACAGCAACCCTACCCCAGCCCTACCACAAACTCCCGCAAACTCTCCAGCGCCTTGGTAATGTTCTCCTGCGAGTTGGCGTAGGAGAGACGAACGTAACCCTCGCCGTAAACGCCGAATGCGGAACCCGACAGCAGGGCAACCCCGGCCTCGTTCAGCGCCCGCTCCTCAAACTCGGCGCTGCTCAGGCCAGTCTCCTTGATGCTGGGGAAGGCGTAGAAGGCGCCCTCCGGTTCGGGGCAGTTGATGCCGGGGATGCTGCGCAGGCCGTCGGTTATCAGGCGGCGGCGCTGGGCGAACTCGGCTGCCATGGCCTGGACATCGTCCTGGGGACCGTCCAGGGCGGCGACTGCGGCCCGCTGGCTGAAGGACGCGGCGCAGGATACGCTGTTCACCGCCAGGCGGGTAATGTGGGGCACCAGTTCCTCGGGCATGATGCCGTAGCCCAGCCTCCAGCCGGTCATCGCATAGCTCTTGGAAAAGCCGTCCAGGATGACCGTCTGCTTGGCCATGTCGGGGAAGGCGGCGATGCTGAAGTGCTCCCCGGTGTAGAGGATGTCCTTGTAGATCTCATCGGCCATCACGTACAGGTTGCGGCCGCGGGCCAGGTTGGCGATAGTCTCCAGTTCATCCTTAGTGAGTGCAGAACCGCAGGGGTTCTCCGGGGAGTTGACGATGATCAGCCGGGTGCGGTCGGTAATCTTGCTGGCCAGGTCATCCAGGTCGGGATGGTAGTCCTTCTCCTCCAGCAACTGCATGGGCACCGGGGTGGCGCCGGAGAAGCGGATCATGGACTCGTAGATGGGAAAACCGGGGTTGGGATAGATGACCTCGGCCCCGGGTTCGGCCAGGGCCAGGATGACGTAGAACATGATGGGCTTGGCCCCGGGTGTGACCACTACCTGGCCCGGGATCGTGTCGATGCCTCGTACCTCCCTGCTGTTGCGGGCGACGGCCTCGCGCAATTCGGGCAGGCCGGGGGTAGGCCCATAGTGGGTGTAACCCTCCTGCAGGGCGCGAACGCCCGCATCGACAATGTGCTTGGGCGTGTCGAAGTCGGGTTCGCCGATCTCCAGGTGAATGATTTCCTTTCCCTGGGCCTCGAGGGCCCGCGCCTTGGCTAATACTTCAAAGGCGGTCTCGGTGCCCAGGTTATACATTCTCTCTGCCAGGGTCATAAGTCCTCCAGATGTAGTCGCGTGTGCGTTTCAAGTTAGTCCAGGGTTATAAGTCCTTCACGGAAGTCGATGGTCAGCCTTTGGCCACGAAAGAAGTCAAGGCCCAGTAGTCCGTCAACACTTACTCCAGTCGGCAAGCTGTGGCAAACAACAGGAAAATTCAATCTCTGCTGTCCAAGCGCCACAATCCCCCTGATTGCCAACTGGGGCGCCTGCATTATTCCGCTGGCTGTTGCAATCCTGACTATTCTGTCAGGGGATTCCATGTTATAACCTAAGTTGGATGCCAGTTCCCGGTTGAGCATGGTCATATTAGCGCCCGTATCCAGTGCCAGCCGCACCGCCGCTTGAGTCCCTATTCCAGTGATGACCGCCGTAATGACAATCGTTCCGCTTCCGGGATTGAAGCGAAAGGTCATAGCATAATTACCAGATCGTCCGGGACAGAACCGGTGTAAAGAACTGCGGAACTCTTGAGATTCAACTCACCAATTTTGCGGTACAACTCGTCCCGGTCAGAACAGTGGTACACAACCTCTCCATTCACAAGCTCCATTTCGGGCGTGAACTCCGGATCTGCCACCAACACCCATTCCGACTCGAAAGTCTCTTCTATTTGTTGAATGGTCATTATTTCACTCACCGGACACCATCTCCAAACTACTTACCCCTGCGCCTGGTTCTGGGTCCTTACCGGCAGGCCGAAAATGTCGATGAATCCGGCGGCGGCAGAATGGTCGAACTGGTCTTCCCGGTCGTAGGTGGCCAGGTTGTAGTTGTACAGGGCCTGGGGCGCGCTGCGGCCCACCACGGTGCAGGTTCCCTTGTGCAGCCTCACCCGAACGTCGCCGGTGACGTAGCGCTGGGTGCTGCTGACATAAGCGTCCATGTCCAGGCGATGGTGCGTGAACCACAGGCCGTTATAGACCATGTCGGCGTACTGCTGGGCAATCTGGGCCTTCAGGCGGGCCTGATCCTTGCTCAGGGTCAGCGTCTCCAGGGCCTTGTGGGCGGCGTGCAGGGTGACCGCGGCGGGGGTCTCATAGACTTCCCGGGACTTGATGCCCACCAGGCGGTTTTCCACGTGGTCAACCCTTCCTACCCCGTGCTGCCCCGCCAGCGCGTTCAGATGGCGGATCAGGTCAACCCCGTTCATGCTCTCGCCGTCCAGGGCGTTGGGGATACCTTCGTTGAAGTGGATTTCCACATAGGCGGGTTCATCGGGGGCGCCGGAAGCGGTCTGGGTCCAGTCGTAAGCGTCTTCCGGAGGCTCCAGCCAGGGGTCTTCCAGTTCACCGGCTTCGGCGCTGCGTCCCCACAGGTTTTCGTCCACGGAGAAGCGACTGCGGCTGGCGTTGATGGGCAGGTTGCGGGCCTGCCCGTACTCAATCTCGTCCTCGCGGCTCATGCCCCAGTCACGGATGGGGGCAATTACCTTCAGTTCCGGGGCCAGGGCTGCCACGCCAACGTCGATGCGGACCTGGTCGTTGCCCTTGCCGGTACACCCGTGGGCCACGGCGTAGGCGCCCTCGGCCCGCGCCGCTTCCACCAGGTATCGGGCAATCAGGGGACGGCCAAGGGCAGTGGCCAGCGGATATTGTTCCTCGTAGATGGCCCCGGCCTGCAGCGCGGGGAAAAGGAACTCGTTGACCAGGGTTTCCTTGCCGTCCACGGTGAGGGCCTTGGCCGCGCCGACTTGCATGGCCCTTTGCCGGATGGACTCCAGGTCCACCATGCCCAAATCTATGGTAAGGGTGATGATATCCGCGCCGTACTGCTCCCTGAGCCAAGGTACGGCCACCGACGTATCCAGGCCACCGCTGTAGGCCAGGACGATTTTGTCATTTGCCATTCTGGGTGATTTACCTCCGAGTTGGGATGGAAGCTACAAGTTTGCCCGCCTGATAGCGGTCACTCAAAAGGGCCAGATTAAACCGTTCGTACTCTACGCCCGGTGGTCACGGTAAAGTTGCCAGCCAATCGATGACGATGGAATTCCAACAAGTCCAGAATTGCTGCTGTGGTGGTGGCGGGGTCGTCCTCAGTCAGTCGTAACAATACAATCCCCACGTGTGGCTGTTGCTCCTTGAAAACCAACTCCCCAAAGTCTTTGTCCCGGGTAATGAGAATTCGATCTTCTTCAACGGAACGCCGTAACACCTCTTCGTCGGGAATACCTGGACTCCCCTCTTGTATCGAGGCTACCTCTTGCTGCATTTCATCCAGCCACACTGCTACATGGTACCCAACACACTCATCCACCAGAAATCGAATTACACACCCGCCCTTGAAGGAAAGAAAAGGTTCTCGGAGATGGCCTTTTCTCCATAATGGATACAGGCGAGCACATCCGAACGGGAAATATGCGTGTATTCTACAAGGATTTCATCAATGGTCATGCCATAAGCCATCAAGCCCAAGATGAACTCCACGTTCAGCCGGGTGCCCCGGATCACCGGTTTCCCTACCTTTACTTTTGGATTGCGAGTAATGCGTTCCAGAAGTTCACTTTCATTTTGAGCCATATAAGTTCGCTCCTTCGGAGTACCTACAAGTTATTTAGGGACTCGCCGACGCCGGCTGTGCCTCAGCACAGCGGCATAAAGGTTATATCGTCAATGACCTTTCGGGCAAAGAGCAGGCAGGCCCGCACGTCAGTATCGGAAATGCCGGGGTGCCGAAAGAGAATTTCCGGTATGGAAATATCCTGGCCCATCAGCCCCAACACTTCTTCCACGGTTACGGAAGTGCCCTTGATCACCGGCTTGCCGTTGGTGGGGTCTGGATTGAGGGTTATCCTCTCCAGAAGCTCGAGTTCCTTGCGGTTCATTGCCATAATATTTCTGCGCTCACTGGTGATCTGGACGTACGGGGAGAGTTACTGCCCCCTAAATCTTCTCCAAAGCCTCTTCCAACCGACCCACGCCCTCGTCAATCTCCTCGGGAGTGATGTTCAAGGGAGGCATGAAGCGGATGGTGTTGGGACGCGGACCGTTGAGCAGCAGGCCAGCCTCGTTGCAGTTGGTCAGAACCTGCCCGGATATGGCTTCATCGAAGTCCATGGCGGCCAGCAGGCCCTTGCCACGCACCTCGGTAACAATAGAGAAACGGTCCTTGACATCGTTCAGCCTGCCCAGCAGGTAAGATTCCATCTGCTTCACGTGCCCGGGAATATCGTTATCGATCAGGAACTTGGTCCCGGCATAGCCGGCGGCCGTGGTCAGGGCGTTGCCTCCGAAAGTGGAACCGTGGTCCCCCGGCACCAGGGCCTGGCAGTGGGCCTTGGACAGGAAGGCGCCAATGGGCACGCCGTAACCCAGCCCCTTGGCCAGGGTCATAACGTCCGGCTCCACCCCGTACTCCTGGTAACCGAACAGGCTGCCCAGCCGCCCCATGCCCGTCTGCACTTCGTCCAGAATCAGCAGAATCCCCTGGCTGTCGCACCACTCCCGCAGCCGCTGCAGGTAGTCGTCGTCGGGAATAACTACGCCCGCCTCGCCCTGTACCGGCTCCACCATGACGGCGGCGGTACGGTCGGAGGTGGCATTCATCACGCCCTCCACGTCGTTATAGTCCACGTGGACAAAGCCCGGCAGCAGGGGAGCGAAGTTCTCCTGGTAGTGGGGTTGCCCGGTGGCGGCGACGGTGGCCTGGGTGCGGCCGTGGAAAGAGTTGAAGGCCGTGATGATTTCGTAGGCGCCGTCGCGGTGCAGCTTTCCATAACGCCGCGCCAGCTTCATTGCTCCCTCAACGGCCTCGGCGCCGCTGTTGCCGAAGAAGACCAGGTCCAGGCAACTGTTCTCAATCAGCGTCTCGGCAAGCTGCAACTGCGGCACGGTATAGAACTGATTGGATGTCTGCAGCAGCGTTCCGGCCTGTTCGGCTATGGCCTGGGTAATGGCCGGATGGCTGTGCCCCAGCTGGTTGACTGCCCAGCCTGCCACGAAGTCCAAATATTCCTTGCCGTCGGCGTCCCAAACGCGGGTGCCTTCGCCCCGCACGATTACCACGGGCTGACGACGCACCGTCTGGGCGTAGTACTGGTTCTCAATGGCAATCCATTCGCTGTTGCTCTTGCCGGTGGTCATGGCGAGTTACCTCCCAAGGTGTTGCGTAGATTTTGCAGGGACCTTTCCAGGTCCACCAGAGTTTCTCCAAGCTCGTTTATTGTTGCCTCGATCTGGTCCAGTTGCTCCAACTGGTCCGGGGTCATTGCGCCGCCACTGCCGGACGGTTGTGGGGTGCTGCCATACTCAGCGCCGGTTAGGCGGGCCACGCCCTCGGCCATGGTGTCGGCCATTACCAGGTTGGTATTGTCTGCAAGTATAACCTTTTTCAGTTCCGGAAACTCCAGGAACTCGGACTGCAGGTACAGCGGTTCAACGTACACAATTGTATCAGCAATGGGAATAGCCAGCAGGCGTCCCCGGATGATTTTAGAACCCGACCCGTCCCACAGGGTGAACAACTGGGAGAAGGCCTGGTCGTTTTCGATCCGGGCCTCCACCTGGCTGGGTCCGTCAATCTGGCGGTCGTCGGGCAGGTGGTAGCTGCGAAGCTGGCCGTAGTTTGGCGGGTCGTTGCGGGCTATCAGCAGGCCCACCAGGTTTTTCTTCTGCCCCGCGGGGGAGAAGGGCATCTGGAGAATAAACTCTTCCTTGTTTTCGCCCGGCAACGGCAGCAGCAGGTAAGAAGGCGTTACCCGCACCCCGTCCTTGCCCAGCCGGGTCTCCAGGGGAATGTCCCACTGTTCAGCCTGGTTGAAGAAGACCTGGGGGTCGGTAACGTGGTACCGCAGATACAGGTCGGCTTGGACCGAAAACAGGGTGACGGGATAGCGGATGTGGGGCTGCAGGTCCTCCGGCATCTCCTCGAAAGGCCGGAACAGGGCGGGTAGCGCGTTCCGGTACATTTGCAGGATGGGGTCTTCCGGGTCCATCACGTACAGGGTTACGTTGCCGTTGTAGGCGTCGATTACCGCCTTCACGCTGTTGCGAATGTAGTTGAACCCCGCCTCGGTGGGCGTGGAATAAGGGTAGCCGTCGGTAAGGGTGTAGGCGTCCTGGATCCACCACAGCTTACCCGCGTCGTCCAGCACCGGATAGGGGTCTTCGTCCAGCTTCAGGAAGGGCGCAATGGTCTTCACCCGCTCCCGAACGTTGCGGTTAAACTGAATGCGGCTGCCAGGGGTTACCTGGTCACTCAAGGCAATGTTAACGTCGCTGAACTTGGCGGCGTAAAGCAGGCGGCGCAGGTAAGAACTCAGGGGAACACCGCCCACGCCGTCGTAGTTCCAGGCCTCGGCGCCGGGGTTAACCTCGCGCATTCCGCTGTTGACGATGGCGAACTCGACGGGCGATTCGCCGTAATAGACCTCGGGACGGGAGACGGGCACCGCGCCCTTGATGGGTATGTCCTGGATGAAGTACTCGGGCCGACCCTCGCCCAGTGTATATCCCGTGGCCGGTGTCATTGACACACCATAGCCGTGAGTGTATTGCAGACGCTGGTTGACCCAGTTTTGGGCATCGTCGGGCAGCCTGGCCTGGTCCAGTTCTCTCGCTCCAATCAATACCTGCTGCAACTGCCCGTCCACAACGTAACGATCAGAGTCGGTGTTCACGAAATTATAGTAGAGCTCCATAAACTGAAGCTGGTTGTAGGCGTCCAGCAGCGGAGCCGCGTCCCACAACCGGATATTCTCAATAGCGCTGCGGTGCCCTCGCAGGGTCTCCTCGGTAAGGGACTCGTTGACGGGATAGTCGATCTTATCAACGAGGTTCAGGCCGTAAGCGGCCCGGGTTGCCTCGATGTTGCGCTGGATGAAGGGTTGCTCCCGGGCAAATTCGTCGGGGTTGACCCGGAACCGCTGGAACAGGGCGGGATAAAGGACACCTGCCAGCAGGAACATGATCAGCCACAGGGTGAAGGCGCCGGCCATCAGCCGCAACCCAACGTAACGAATGCTGACCCCAAATCCCACCGCGCCCAGCAGCGCAATTCCTGCCAGGAACCAGTAGACGGGTATCCGGGCGTTAATGTCGGTGTATGTGGCCCCCGCTACCACCCCCCCTTCGGACAAGGTCACTTCGAAAACGCTGAGAACGTGATGGAAAACCAGGGTCAGCATCAGGCATATACCCAGGCCCGCTATCTGCTGCAAAGTGCGAGGGGCCAGGACAAAGTTCAACCCGCGAAGTATGTAGATGAATCCATGAAGGCCCACCGTCATCCCTGTTACCGTGATTGTCAGCCAGAAGAACCACCCCTGTATCGCCCTGAGCGCCTGCAGGTTGATGGCGTAAAAGGAAACGTCCAGCCCGAACTGGGGGTCGCTGATGCCAAAGGGCAACTGGTTTATCAGCAGGATCACCACCTGCCAGTGCTGCGCGGCCTGTGCGCCAAAGGCGAGCCCGCCAGCCAGCAGGCAGCTGTAGATAAAGACCCGCAGCAGCGCCAGGCACAGCCGCAGGAAATCTATGGGCAGGGGACGGGATACAGGCCCCGTGGCCAGGGGCAGCGCAATGTAGATGTTCAGCGAGATAAGGGTGGCTGCCAGCAGACCGGGAATAATGAACAGGGCCGTGCGGATAATGGTAATGTAGAGAAAAGGCACGCCGTAGCCCAGGTGGTCGTGCCACAGATAGTCGGCATAGACGCCGACGGAATACCATACCGACGCTATCACCAGCGCGGCAATTATTGCTATTGACGACCAGCGCCGGAAGAAGGCGTAGCCCGAGGCCGAAATCCCCGGCAGAGGGGGGCCGGGTACCGGGTCGGCATCGTTGGCAAGGTCGTGACTCACGGCCAGTTGCTCGGAACAATACCAGGGAAGATGAGGTGGCCAGCGGACTTGGCGAATGTGATCGGCTTCATCGGTGTTCCCTGCCCCTAACCTACAATCCGGGTGCCGCCCCCTTCGCCTTCCAGGCACTTGAGCAGGACACCCGGTTCTCGGCCGTCCACTATATCGGCTACCGAAGCAGATTCCAGGGCCCGCACACAGGCTTCCAGCTTGGGAATCATGCCGCCGCGCACTATATCCGAGTTCAGCAACAGGCTGGCCCGTCGCCGGTCCAGGCGACCCATCACTCGTCCGTTGCCGTCCATAACCCCGGGTACGTCGGTCAGGAAGATGAGATGCTCCGCGCCCAGGGCGTGGGCCAGTTCCCCGGCCACCGTGTCGCCGTTAATGTTAAGGGCGCCGCCGGAGTGCTCGGACCCGTCCCTCTCCTGCATGGCCAGGGGTGCCAGCATCGGCATGTAACCGCCCTTGAGGACGGCGTCGATTGGTTCGGGGTTTACCCGGGTTATTTCTCCCACGTACCCCAGATCGGGGTTAGCGACGCGGGCCTCCAGTATGGCCGCGTCGATACCGCTCATGCCCAGCACCCGGGCGCCCAGGCCGTGCATGATGCCCACCAGTTCCTTGTTCACCAGTCCTGTCAGCACGGCAACCACGATGTCCAGGCTCTCCGCGTCGGTAACCCGAAGGCCGTTGACGAAACGGGGAGCGATCCCTTGCCGCTGCATCCACTGGGAGATGACTGGACCGCCACCGTGGACCACCACAAGGTTGCGCCCCTGGCGCTGCAGGTCCACCAGGTCCATCAGGCTGGTGTCGTTGCTGCCCAGGGTGCTGCCCCCGATTTTCACAACTATGGGTGGATTTGCTTGCCGGTCGGGCACGCCAACCTCCTGGCTTGAATAAAGTCTGGTGCCAGCAAAGTTAAGAATCCCCCCAACTATTGTCGTCTGCAACGCTGGGAGGATTTTGGCTTCAGCTTAACGGCAGACCGTTTCTGCCCCGGTTTCATGTACCGGCCGGCGCCACTCCTGGGTGGATCGGCCTGGCGTCCTACGTGGTGTAGGCGCTGTTGATGATCACGTACTCCTCGGTCAGGTCGCAGCCCCAGGCGGTAGCATCCCCGTCTCCCAGGTGCAGTTGCAGCCGGAAGGTAACCTCTGGCCGCTTCATCAGGGCCACTACCGCGTCGCGGTGGAAGGGAATGGGCTTGCCCGCCTCCATGATGCAGACGCCGTTAACGAACAGGTCAATTCTGTTCTCGTCGGTGGCGGCGCCGCTCCGACCCAGCGCCGCCAGCACCCGTCCCCAGTTGGGGTCGGTGCCGTAAACGGCGGACTTGACCAGGCTGGAGGAAGCGATAGTCTTTGCGGCGACGCGGGCTTCGGCCGTCTCCGTGGCGCCGGACACCTCCACCACTATAAGGTGGGAAGCGCCCTCCCCGTCCCGGGCCAGTTCGCGCGTAAGGTAGGTGCAGACCTGTCGCAGGGCGTCCATAAACGCCTCAGCGGCCAGGGTGCCCTCGGTTATCTCGTGGTTGTGAGCGGCCCCGTTGGCCATAATGAGGACCGTATCATTGGTGCTGCTGTCGCCGTCAATCGTAAGCATGTTGTAGGTCTCGTCGGCCACCTGGCTCAATGCCCGCTGCAGGAAGCCCCGCTCCACTGCGGCGTCGGTGGTCAGGAACGACAGCATGGTGGCCATGTTGGGGTGGATCATGCCGGAACCCTTGGCGATGCCTCCCAGGCGGACCAGGTGTTCGTCGATCTCGAAGGAAACTGCCACTTCCTTTGGGCGGGTGTCCGTGGTCATTATGGCCCTGGCCATATCGTTCCCGCCGCTTCCGCGCAGTTCAATCTTCTCCACGCCGTCCCGTATCAGGGCCATGGGCAGCTCGACGCCGATGACTCCGGTGCTGCAGACAAGGACGTCCTCGGGAGCAACCCCGATCTTGGCGGCGGCCAGGCTGGTCATTTCAATGGCGTCAATGTAGCCCTGTTCGCCCACGCAGGTGTTAGCAATGCCGGCGTTGACGATCAGCCCGCGCATGGGGATTCCCTGGGCCAGTCTCTCCTTGTCGACAGTGACGCCAGGAGAAACGACTGTGCTGGTGGTGAAAACTCCGGCGGTGTTGCAAGGGGTCTCGGAAAACAGGATTCCCAGGTCCAGCTTGTCCTCGGCGAAGGTCTTCAGGCCCGCGTAAGTTGCCCCGGCCATGAAACCCTGCGGTGTGGTTATTGTCCCACCGTCAACGAACTCAATTGCACCGGCCATGCCAGGCTCCCCCTAACTGAAGTGCTAGCTTTTAACAGGCGAAAAGTATAACACAGAGACCCCCGGCAGGACAGGCGACAATAGGGCGCACCAGGGTCTTTCGATTTTCCCTCTCCCCTGGCGGGAGAGGGTTAGGGTGAGGGGGGCGTTCTTCGGCCAGATGACTCCTTGCCTTGCACCTTCACCCCCATCCTAACCTTCCCCCATCAAGGGGGAAGGGACATCTTGGAAAATCGAAAGACCTTGTAGGGCGCACAGGGCAATCGCATTATGTTCAAATTGTCATTCTGAACGGAGTGAAGAATCTAAACTCCATCCCACAGGCCGACTGGGGACCCGTAACCGGACTGACATGCAGGATTTTTAGCCCTTCGGCAAGCTCAGAGCGACCTGTCTTATATCTGGCGGATGTCTGCCACCTATAGTCTGAATCTAAAACGCGATTGCCCTGATTGGGCGCAATGGTTGAGTCGGCGGCGCTTATTCTTGCCCAGGCACTTTATGCCGTCAGAGGCCGGTGTCCGGCGTTTCTGGCTTGGTTAAGTTAACCCCAGCTTGACCTCTCCGGCTTTCGGGCTTGAGCAAAATGACACAGGGGGCGGAAACAACACCGTCATTCCTGAACGGCTCCGGCAGGGTCGGTACCGTTCCGGCCATAGTGAATTCGGCAGGCGAGAGGCAGGCCCACCGGTATGCCACTATGGAGACTCCGGCTTGCAACAGTCGCGGTTTATTCCACGCCTGCCTTCCTCAGCCTCAGCGAATTGCTGACCACCGTGACCGAACTGAATGCCATGGCCAGCGCCGCCAGTATGGGATTCAGAAAGCCCTGGTCGCCGAAGAAGAACTGCAGGCTGACCGGCACGCCGCCCAGGGCCGCGAACACCGGATACAGGACCCCCGCCGCCACTGGGATCAGCATCACGTTGTAGAAAAAGGCCCAGAACAGGTTCTGCTTAATGGCCCGCATTGTCTGACGGCTAAGGCGCAGGGCCGTTATCACGCTGCCCACGTCGTTGCCCATCAGGGTAACGTCCGCCGACTCCATGGCCACGTCAGCGCCGGCGCCCATGGCAAGCCCGATGTCAGCCTGGACCAGCGCCGGGGCGTCGTTGATGCCGTCTCCTGCCATTGCCACGACCCGTCCCTCTGCCTGCAGGCGCCGGACTACCTCTACCTTGTCTCGGGGCAGCATTTCCGCCTCCACCCGCTCAATACCCAGGCTGTCGGCAACGTGGCGGGCCGTCTGGCGGTTATCGCCGGTCAGCATTACCACCTCCAGACCCATCTCCCTTAGCCGCGCCACCGATTCCTTGGAGTCGGCCTTGGGCGAGTCGGCCAGCCCGATTGCCCCAACGATAATGCCCTCTTCTGCCACCACCACGGGGGTCTTGCCTTCCCCGGATAACCGGTCCAGCGTCCCCGAAAGGTCCTCAAAGCCGATGCCTTGCTCCGCCAGCAATACCGGGCTGCCCAGCAGGACTTGCTTCCCGCTAACCTGCCCCGAAACTCCCTGGCCGGGCAAAGCCTGAAAGTCTGAAACTGCATCGGCCGCAATCCCTCGCCGTTCCGCCTCCTCGGCGATGGCTACTGCCAGGGGGTGTTCCGACCCGTACTCCACGCTCGCCGCCAGCAGCAACACCCTGGCCTCCGTTTCACTACCGCTGGCGGGAACAACGTCCGTCACCACCGGTCGGCCCTCGGTCAATGTACCCGTCTTGTCCAGCACCACCGTGTCCACCCGGTAGGCGGTTTCCAGGGCCTGGGCGCTGCGGATGAGAATTCCCCGCTCGGCGCCCTTGCCGGTGCCGACAATGATGGCGGTAGGAGTGGCCAGACCCAGCGCACAGGGACAGGCAATAATCAGGACGGCCACCAGCGTCAGGACGGCATAGGTCAACGCCGGGGCGGGTCCAAGGACCAGCCAGAACAGGAACGCCGCGACGGCCACGGCGCCCACCGCCGGTACAAAGACCGATGCTACCCTGTCGGCCAGTCGCTGTATGGGGGCCCGACTTCCCTGGGCCTCTTCCACCAAGCGAATTATTTGGGCCAGCGCCGTGTCTCGGCCGACCCTTGTCACCCGGAACTGGAAATACCCGGTGCGGTTCAGCGTCGCTCCGTAGACGGCTGCCCCCGGCTCCTTGTCCACCGGCATGCTCTCGCCGGTAAGCATTGACTCATCCACAGTGGTGCCGCCCTCAGTGACCTCTCCGTCGGTTGGCACCCGCTCCCCGGGTCGCACTACGACCACTTCGTCCAGCGCCAGTTCCTCAACCGACACCTCGAGTTCCTGTCCGTCACGGATAACCCGCGCCGTGTTGGGCTGCAAGCCGATGAGCCGGCGTATGGCCTCCGACGTCCTGCCCCGGGCCCGTGCTTCCAGGAACCTCCCCAGCAGAATCAGCCCGATGATCAAGGCCGCCGTGTCGAAGTAGACGGCAGACCCGATGCCCCTCGCGGCAAGCCAATCCGGGGCCAGTGCCGCAATAACCGTTATGACCGCGCTGTAACCGTAGGCCACCGACGACCCCAGGGCTACCAGCGTGTGCATATTGGCCGTGCCGTGGCGCAAAGACGGAATGCCGGAAGCGTAGAAGGGCCATCCCGCCCAGAACTGCACCGGGCTCGCCAATAACCACAAAACCCACGGCCAGACGGCCAGCGAGCCTACCTGCAGCCCGTTCAAGTAAGGCGCCCAGGGGAAAAGATGCATGGATCCCAGCAGCAGCACAATCCCCGCACTTACGGCGAAGGTGCAGCGGTTTCGGAAGTAACGTATTTCCCCGGTCCGCGCTAGCCGTTCCAGTTCAGTAGCCGAGTCCCGTTCATCCCCCTCTACGCCATCCAGGCGGTAACCGCTGTCCTCCAGGGCCTCCCGAAAGTCGGGAATGCCGGCCATGCCCGGTACGTAACAGACCCGGGCCCGCTCGGTGGCCAGGTTGACCGCGGCCTCTACCACCCCGGGAACATCGCGCAGGGCGTGTTCCACGTGCATAACGCAGGCAGCGCAGGTCATTCCGCCAACATTAAGGGTGGCATCGGAAGCGGCGATTTCGTACCCAGCATCTGTTATTGAGTGGCGCAGCGCCTCCAGCGGCACGGGCCCCGGCATCAGCGACACCGCCGCTTTCTCGGTTGCCAGGTTGACGGAAACCGCCAGCACCCCGGGCGTTTCCTGCAGCGCGTGTTCCACATGCATAACACAGGCGGCGCAGGTCATCCCCCGGATAGGCAGGGAAATATCAACTCGATTGCCGGATTCGTCTGTCAACTCAAGCCTCGCTGGAACCAACAGTGGGATGGACCAAAGACCCGGGGTACATCGCAGTGAAAGCCAATTCAGCAATTATAGCTAATTCAGCCATTATAAAGGAAATGCTCTGCCAGGCGACCCAGGGCAATCGCATTATGTTTGAATTGTTATTCTGAACGGAGTGAAGAATCTAAACTCCATCCCACAGGCCGACTGGGGGACCCGTAACCGGGCTGACCTGCAGGATTTCAGGCCCTTCGGCAAGCTCAGAGCGACCTGTCTTATACCTGGCGGATGTCTGCCACCTATAGTCTGAATCTAAAACGCGATTGCCCTGCCAGGCGACCAGGGCAAACGCATTCTAAATTGAAGGGGCTGATAGAATCTGGGGGCGAGGCAAGGGGTACATTCAGGTTGGGAGGGTGGTGATGATGTGGGGCAGCGAGGGAATCAGCTTGGTGGAGCATTTCGGCAGGTTGGAGGACCCCAGGAGGCCGCAGGGCCGGCGGCACAATTGCTGGACATCATAGCCATAACCATCTGCGCCGTGGTGGCAGGTGCCGAGGGACGGGACGATGTGGAGTTGTTCGCTCGGTGCAAGGTCCACTGGTTCAGTCGGTTCCTGGAGTTGCCCAATGGCATCTCCTGCGCTGACACCCCTGCCTTCGCGCGGGCAGGCTCTTCGCCCGGCTCTTCGCCCGCATAGACCCGGACAGCTTCCGATACTGCTTCATGGAATGGGGGAGCAGCGTCCACCGGCTGACCCAGGGGCAGGTGATTGCCGTGGACGGTAAGACCCTGCGCCGCTCCCGCGACCGGAGGGCGGGTAAGGAGGCCATCCACATGGTCAGCGCCTGGGCCTCGGAGAACTCCCGGGTGCTGGGCCAGACCCGGACGGATGCCAAGTCCAACGAAATCACCGCTATTCCGGAGTTGCTCCAGCAACTGGACGTGTCAGGTTGCATCGACACCATCGACGCCATGGGCTGCCAGAAAGAGATCGCCCGGACGATCCTGGACCGGGGGCCAACTATCTGCTGGCGGTCGAGGAGAACCAGGGGAGGCTGTACGAGGCGATCCGGAACCTGTTGGAGGGGGCGGAGGAAGCTGACTACGAGGGAGTGCCCCACGACTACTCCACCACCCTGAACCAGGGGCACGGGCGCATAGAAAGAAGAGAATGCCAGGTGATCAGCGACCCGTCCTGCCTGGAGTATCTGAGCACTGGGCAGGACTGGCCTGGGTTGCGGTCGGTGATTCGGGTGGTCGGACGGCGTGGGGCGGACAGCGGCACTACGGAGCAGTCCCGTAACTACATCTCCAGCCCGGCAGCGGAGGCCCAGCGATTCCTGGAGGCGACACGAAGACATTGGGGCATTGAGAATTCGGTGCACTGGGTATTGGACGTGTCCTTCCGGGAGGACGAAAGCCGGGTGAGGACCGGAAACGCACCGGAGAACATGGCGATAATGCGGCACGCCGCCTTGAACCTGCTCCCGGAAGACCAGCACATTACAATATCTCGATCAAAGCCAGGCGAAAGCTGGCCGCATGGGACAACGACTACCTGCTCTCCATCCTCGCAAATTAGAAAGCCGTTGCCCGGGATGTTTCTGTATTTCAGAATGCGGCGCGCAAGTAATATCAAGCAATATAATGGTGTCCGAAGCATGCTATGGAACGACCAAGACGCACCAGCCGACCAAAGCGGACCATCGAGTCCTGCGACCGCCGGAACAAGGTGAGTCAGAGCACATCTCTTTCAAGGCGCCTTCAATGCCGCTCCATCTTTATGAGCACATCGATCCTCGCACCATCATAGAGGCGACGCGCAAGCATCGTCATTTAATGTGGAGAGTTGGGCAATTGTGAACTTCAAAATACTTCCATTGGTCATTTCATTGATATCCGTCCTGGTTTCCATGTCCTTGCTTGCGGCCTGCGCGACCGGCGAAAAGGCCAAAGTCGAAAGGGCCGACGCCACAGCCATCAGCAGCGGTGGGCTTCACACCTGCATGTTGCGGGAAGACGGCTCAGCGGAGTGCTGGGGTTGGAACGAATACGGTCAGATAAGCCCGCCGGAAGGTGAGACTTTCGTGGCCATCAGCAGCGGTGGATACCACACATGTGCGTTGCGGGAAGACGGCTCGCCGGTGTGCTGGGGCAGCGACCTTAATGCTCAGGGAAGCCCGCCGGAGGGGGAGACCTTCGCGACAATCAGCGCCAGTGGGACCTACACCTGCGCGTTGCGCGAGGACGGCTCGGCGGTCTGCTGGGGTAGAAACCCATATGGTGACATAACGCCGCCCGAGGGGGAGACCTTCGTGGCCATCGACGGCCGATCTCGGCATACCTGTGGGTTGCGGGAAGACGGCACGCCAAGGTGCTGGGCACCTGACATTTATGGTCCGCCAGACCCGCCGCAAGGGGAGACCTTCGCCACAATCAGCCTCGGTGAGAGCCTCTCCTGCGGGTTGCGGGAAGACGGCTCGGTTGTGTGCTGGGGCAATAGACTCGATGATCAGGATAGGCCGCCGGAGGGGGAGACCTTCGCGGCCATCAGCACCTTTGGGGACCACGCCTGCGCGTTGCGCCAAGACGGCACGCCGGTGTGCTGGGGCGATAACGCGTACGGTAAGGCAAGCCCGCCGGAAGGTGAGACTTTCGTGGCCATCAGCAGCGGTGGGAGCCACACCTGCGCGTTGCGGGCGGATGGCTCGGCGGTGTGCTGGGGCGATGACTATGATGGACAGGCAAGCCCGCCTGCCCCCTGAATGAGGTGAGCATGGGGAGACAACATGCCACTAACCGATAATTCACAAGAAGGGAATACTGATGCACGGATCACCTGTCGTTTTGAAAACTGAATATACCCCTTGCCTGGCCCCAGATTCTATCAGCCCCTTCAATCTAGAATGCGTTTGCCCTGGCCAGGCGACCAGGCAAAGGAAAGAGATGAGTGATTAGCAGGCTGGACAGGCAACCAGGCGAATGACTAAGTCACAAGGGCAAAAGTAACGCCCCCGGTTTTACCGGGGGCTTCGAGTTTGCGGGGTACGGGTAGGGCGGAGAAGTAGCCACGGACACTAGTCGTAGCTGAAGTACCGTACTCCCGCAAAGGGCATCGAAAACTTCCAGGTGGGGGTAACGGGAGAAGTTTCCCCGACCGTTTCCTCTTCGGCTTTGGCGGCTTCCATGATTTCTACCACCTGCTCGGCTACCTTTTCTTCCAATGCCTGGTTAAATTCCTCGACTTCCTGCCGCAGTCCCAGAGTTACCATGGTGTCACCTCCTTTTCATCGAACGAAGAAGTTATGGGTTCGCCATTGGGTTCCCGTTTCTATACGTAAGATGTTACATATTGATATAAACCGTGTCAAGCCTATTTACCCAAAATACAACAAATGAAATAGTTCACTAATGCTCAATAGTGAAGATTTTCACTATGTCAACTTTAACCGGTTCCAATCGGCCGCTAGCGTGTCCATTTATTGGTCCTGTTACTGTCTAGCCGGTCATGAAAAATCCCTCACTGCAACGAGGGATCGGCTGTTTCTGGATGCCACTTGCATTGGGCACCTGCTAGCCGGCTATGCCGGCGCCCGTGTTTCCGGTGGCTTCGGCCTTGACCAGTTCCCGCTGGACGCGTTCTCGTTCGCTCATGGCCGGCCCGGATACCCAGGCGTGAGCCACCAGGATGCTCTGGGCGATTCGTTCCAGCACGCTGGCTGTGGTGGTGTTAGTAGCGTTGTCCTGAGTATTCAATGGCAATCCTCCCTAGTCAGTCTTGCTGCTTGCCGCGTCGGCCTAAAGAACGCCGTTCTCATAGGCCCGGTTGCGAACGTCGGCCAGGCGCAGTTGCGCACGGTCCTGCTCGGTCGTGGCCGGGCCGCTTACCCAGTCCAGGGCGGCGCCCAGATCTCGGGATATGCGCCCAAGCAGTTCATTGTGGTTGTGGTCCTTGTGCAGGGCAATGTGTAGGTGCATTCAATCCTCCTTGTTGCTATGCTTGAATTATAAGACTTGATATAAAGCGTGTCAAGTCTGCTTATAACGATAAATGAATACTGCTCATTCGGCAGCGCTCAAAATGTGAGGGGCACAGTCGAGAAGATGACCCAGGTTCCAAGTCAGGACTGTTAGAATTCCAGTAAATAGGAGCTTCAGTGGGGTGCCGCGCAACTCAAACGAAAATCCCCGCCGAGAAGGCGGGGATGAGATTCAGTTGGCGGTTTACCGCGCCAGCATGCGGACTAACTGACGATGCTGGTGCTCTCCAGTTCCATTTCAAGAACGTGGGCCTTGGCCAGTTCCTTCTCCATGCGCTGCTGATCGCTCATAGCGGGGCCGGAGACCCAGGCGTACCCGATAAGGATGCTCTGGGCAATCCGCTCCAGGATACTGGCTTCGACAGTTTCATTAGTGTTGTTTTCCTGTTCCAACATAAATATTACTCCTTCAGTAAGTGTCTTGAATTCGTTTAATGCGTCTGAATCGCGCTGGTCTCGTGCTTCAGGTTCTGGACCTCGGCCATCAGGCGCTCTCGCCGTTCCTGCTCTGACATGGCCGGCCCGGCCAGCCATTCCAGGGCAGCCGACAGGTCATTGGCTATCCGGTTGAACAGCCCGGCGTGGTTAGGGTCTGTGTGCAGTGATGCGTTTGCCTTCATCGTTACCTCCACCCACCGCTCATAATAGAATACTGAGCAGTGGTTAATATCTACATGTATGATATACAACCCCCAGTATCTTGTCAAGGGATACTATCGTCCTTTTCGTATTGGAGTTGTAAATGTTTTATTGAATTTCTTGACAGTGGCGGCAGTCAGCTAAAAGGGTATTGGAAGAAGCAGCGAGTTGAAGCGGAGCCGGAGAAGTTGAGGAAACCGGGGCGAGGCAAAAGGGGCCGGTAGTGTGCAGGCCCCTTATATGGAGTCTATTGTCGGCGATGTTGCCGGGTTAGTGATGCTTGGGAAAATGTTACCAGTCGCCCAGGTCGGACAAAGCCTCCCGGAAGCGGACAATGGCGTCGATGTGCTGGTCCACCCCTTCCAGGCCGCCGCGCCGTGCCTCGACGGTAATGCTGACTGCCCCCAGGTCCTGCCAGCCACGGGCTTCGTCCACCCAGTCCTCGGGTTGCTTGCCGTCAATGCGGATACGGCCTTCGATCCCCACTGCTGACTCGTCCCTGCCGGAGGCGCGGACGTATTCCCGCAGGGAGGCAATGGCTTGGCGTCCCGGTTCCTCGGGTTCGAAGTTGGGAAACCAGCCATCGGAGATGGTAGCAATGCGGCGAAGCACCGGTTCCGGCGGCAAGGGACTGGTGCTGCTGCCGGCGCCCAGCCACACGGGTATGGGCCGCTGCACCGGCAGGGGGTTGAGACCGGCGTTGTCCACCCGGTGCCAGCGACCGTGGAAGTCCACTACCTCCTTGGTCCACAGTTCCCGCATCAAAGCGATCTGCTCCTCGCTGCGCCGCCCCCGGTCCCGAAAGTTCCGATTCAGGGCCTCGTACTCCACGTGATTCCAGCCCACCCCAATGCCCAGGCGCAGGCGCCCGTTGCTGAGCACGTCCACCGCCGCCGCTTGCTTGGCGACCAGGGCCGTGGCCCGCTGGGGCAGGATGAGTATGCCGGTGGTCAGCCCGATGCGCTGGGTTATGGCGGCAAGGTAGCCCATGGTGGTGAAGGACTCGTGGATTATGGCCTGGTGCGTATAGTAGCCACCGGCCACATGAGCATGATGGTCCGAGCTTGCCCCCAGAACATGATCCGCGATGAACAGGTGGGAATAACCCAGTTCCTCAGCCGCCTGGGCATACTCCCTTATGGCCCCGGGGTCTGCCCCGATTTCCGTTTGGGGGAAAATAGCGCCAATTTGCATGGTGCTCCTTCTCGCTTTGGCTTCATCCTAATACCACCGCTTTGTATAGGTCGGTAGGTCTGGAAAGCCGTGGATTCTCCCCGCCACCCTACCTCAAACGATTGTCAATAGTGACTGGCAAAAGTGTTCGACAAATCAGATTGTCACAATCCGGGGATCTCCTTGAGGGCGGCTGCAATCTCGTCTCGAAATCTGCACCAAGAAGGTACCTGCTCGAGAAACCGGCCAGCAGGCAAGTTCTCCAGGAGTATCCTTCTATGTTGAGGAAAGTCTCTCTTTATCCTCGCGAGGCGCCTCCCGCTCTGTTCGCTGGCGATTTCCAGAGCATCCTGCAGTGTTTGTTTGGGATCCGACACCTCTTCAACTCTCGATGGCAAAGGTAGGTGCAAAGGAACCGAAGATCGCGGGTTACCCACCACTTCGCGTATGGCAGATTCGTCAAGGAGCAACCAACTTTCCATTGCCTGGACTGGCACGACCCCTACCCAGGGGCCGTTGTAACCGGCTCGGGAAATTGCCGATTCTATCTCTTGGCGTCTTTTTTCCGGTCCGGAACTACTGGTATCAATTTGAGAATCGGCATCCCGATGCACCATCAAAAGGTCGCATTCGCCGACCATTTCAAGGCCATTTTTGATCTTCTGTTCCGGGTCCCTTCCCCGCATCCAGGTCAAAGGAATCGGATCTGAAACCCCGTACCGGATGATCAGTTGCTGTACATGGTTCATCAAGCCCCCGTCGGAAGTGCCTTCGCACACCAGCAGGACTCTGATTGTCATAGACTCTCCCAAAAGCTAGAAGGCAAAGCAATTTGAGCTTCCTCGGGAGGCAGTAGGTAAGTCAACAGAGATGTCGGGTCCACATAATCCCGACGATTGTCATAACATCGCCAAGTGTCATTGCATGGGCTACATCTTAAGGTGCGATAAACGGTTCCATCCAAATCTGTCCAGGCTCTTTGCCTCGCGATTACTAGGTCTTTCCTGTCCTGCAACTGCACGAAAAAAGGAGAGTGGGTAGCCACAATTATTTGACGCAGGGGGTTGTCGAGCCCTACTGCGTACCACGGATCAGAGGCAATATCCATCAGCAGCTTGTACATCACGGATAGCTTTTCGGGATGAATACCGTTTTCAGGTTCTTCC
>DAOUHR010000079.1:0-21781 GCA_034428635.1 Dehalococcoidia bacterium | reverse complement strand
CTGAGTACCTACCCGGGCGACTTCGATCTCAGCGCTGCGAAGGCCTTCCTCATTTCGAGCGCAAAGAGCAACCTTAGCGCCTTCGCTGGCCAGCGCCAAGGCAACGTGCTTCCCAATTTCCAACCCCGCGCCGCCGACAATAGCCACCCGATCAGCTAACCCCAGGTCCATATTTCAGACAACTCCCGCTGCCGGCTCAAATTGCGCCTCTACATAACGTAGCACAGCCGGCATATTCACCAGTATTGTATTGACCTTGAATTACAGTAGTATTACTGCCGAGCAGCAATGTTAGTGGTGTCCTTGAATTTGCGCCGACTCCTGATACAGTCTTAAAGGCTGCGGTGGTGTCCGCTTGAGTGGCAGACCTTGCGGAGCAGGGGAGGCAAACGCCCTTGAAGTCAGTTCAGGTCACTGATTTCCTGGTGGCGAAAGCAGGTTACCAGGTGGTCGTTGACGAGGCCGGCGGCTTGCATGAAGGCGTAGCAGATGGTGGGGCCCACGAACCGGAATCCGCGCCGCCGCAACGCCCGGCTCATGGCTTCCGATTGGGGCGAAGTGGATGGAACGTCTTCGCTGTCGTGCCGGCTGTTGTCCACGGGCTTTCCACCGACGAAGGACCAGATGAACTGGGAGAAGCTGTCTCCCTGATTCTGCAGTTCCAGGAGGGCACGGGCATTGCCGATGGCGGCTGCTATCTTTTGTCGGTTGCGGACTATGTCGGGATTGGCCAGCAGCCGGGCCACTTCGGCATCACCGTATTGGGCAACTCTGGCTGGGTCGAAATCAGTAAAGGCGAGACGGTAGCCCTCCCGCTTGCGCAGGATAGTCTGCCAGCTGAGGCCGGCCTGGGCGCCCTCCAGGATGAGAAACTCGAACAGCTTGCGATCGTCCCACAGGGGCGTTCCCCACTCATGGTCGTGGTATTCGATCATGAGCGGGTCTTCGCCGGGCCAGTCGCACCGCTTTACATCGGCCATTGCGTGCCCTCTGTGAAACCCGGTTGCCAGGTTGGGATGGTCCCAGTACTGGGAAGGGCGCATCGCGATGCGCCCCTACAACTCTTCGCAAGCCCCCACTCGGGGTGGTTCAAATTACGGACCTGGTCACCAGTTCCTCGATGTCTGACTCCGAATAACCCAGGTCTTTGAGGATGGCCCCATTGTGTTCGCCCAGCAAGGGTGGGTGCTGGTCCAGGCCACCCGGGGTGCGGGAGAACTTGATGGGCAGGCCCGTCTGCTTGATGGAACCCAGGGTGGGATGGGGAATCTCCAGGAACATGTCCCGGTGGAGCACTTGGGGGTCGGCGAAAACGTCGGCCAAGTCGTTGATGGGGCCGGCCGGCACGCTGTTGGCCTGCAGGTCCACCACCCAATCATCGGCGTCCCGGGTCAGGAAGTACTCCTGCAGCATGGGAGCCAAAGTCGCGCGGTTCTCTACGCGGACGCCGTTGGTGGCGTAGTCGGGATGGTCCTTCAGGTCTTCGCGCTTCACCGCCTGGCAGAAGCGCTCCCAGAGCCGTTCCGAACCCACGGCCACGTTGAAATACTTGCCGTCCTTGGCCATGAAGGCCTGATAGGGCACCAGGGTGGGGTGGGCCTTGCCCAGACGCCCGGGGGGTCGGCCATAGGCGAAGTAGAAGCCGGCCTGGTAGGTGAGCCAGGCCACCTGGGCATCCAGCATCGATATGTCGATGTACTGGCCCTCGCCGTCCTGTTCCCGGCGGTACAGTGCGGACATTACCGCGAAGGCGGCCCACATGCCGGCACCGATGTCGGTAACGGCGACGCCGATCTTCTCGGGTTCGCCTTCCGGATCGCCGGTGACGCTCATCAGGCCGCTGATGCCCTGCATGATCTGGTCGTAGGCCGGACGGCTCTGGTAGGGGCCGTTCTGCCCGAATCCGGAGATGGAGCAGTAGATGATGCCGGGGTTGGCCCGCTTGACGGTGTCGTACTCCAGGCCGAAACGGGACATGACGCCTGGCGTAAAATTCTCCACCACCACGTCGGAGCCTTCAACCAGCTTCAGGAAGATTTCCCGGGCCTTCTCTTCCTTGAAGTTAAGGGTCAGGCTGCGCTTGTTACGATTGATGGACAGGAAGTAAGCGCTTTCTTCGCCGATGAAGGGCGGACCCCAGTGGCGGGTGTCGTCGCCCGTGCCCGGAATTTCGATCTTGATGACGTCGGCGCCGTAGTCTCCCAGCATTAGCGTGCAGAACGGACCGGCCAATGCCCTGGTCAAGTCCAACACACGGATACCTTCAAGGACCTTCATTCCGGTGGTACCTCCCGTTTTTGAACGATTGTTGATTTCCGCCCATATTAACATACGGGCCCGGACGGTGAAATTGGCAAGCGCACCGGTGCACTGCTACAGGCGTGGGAATGCCAATTCAACCCGGTCTGCCATGACTTCGACGACCTAGATTCCTATCTTTCACTGTCAATGGGATAGGACAATTTTATTTTCTGTCCCATTTAGTCTCATTTTGTTCCTTTTCTTATTTGGCGGACGGGGAGGAATGGCGCTTCGTTGAACAGGGGTAAGGCCACATTCAGATACGGCGATGGCAAGTAATGGTCCTTAATGTCACAGGGCAGAGCCCCTTCCCGGGCAAGAATAGCGTGGGGCATGCACCAATCAAGTCAGGCTGTTGCAGGGCCTTGAATCCATGACCACCGTTTACAGAAGACATGGTGAAGGCAGGTCGTGCATGTTGGCAAATGGAGGGCATGTACAGGTGGTGTTTTAATCCAGGCGGGTTCATTTGTGAAACCAGGGCAGACACATAGGTGTGAGACCAGGGCAGACACATAGGTGTGAGACCAGGGCAGACGTATAGGTGTGAAACCAGGGCAGACACATAGGTCTGCCCCTACCGTTTTTGTCAGTCATACCACCTGAACGATGCGCTAATGCGTGGCACCCCGCCTTGCTTAAGGGGGCTGCTACTGCTAGACTGGCCCAAAGTGGCAGAATCCCCAGAATTGGAACAGGGAGGACAGGTATGACCACCAGCCAGACGCAGACCCAGTATCCCATTACCGACGAAAACCGGTTTACTGCCGTATTCGGCGCTCCGGACCCCAGCGGACGGGCCAAGACCAAGGTGGTCAACCACATGAGCGACTTCGTCAAGGAGTTCATCCGCCAGTCTCCCTTCGTGGTAATGGCGACCGCCGATGCCGAGGGGAACTGCGACGCCTCCCCCAAGGGCGGGCAGCCCGGGTTCGTGAAGATTCTGGACGACCGCCACCTGGTCCTGCCGGACGTGGCAGGCAACCGCTTGTTCCAGTCCTACCTGAACATGGACGAGAATCCCCATGTTGGGCTGATTTTCCTGATTCCGGGCGTGAATGACACGGTACGGGTCAACGGCACGGTAAGCATCGTCAACCAGGATGAGCTTAACCGCAAGGACGTTGAAGTATCGTTGTACGAGCCTGACGAGCGGGGCTACCACCTGCAGGGTATTATCATCGAGGTGGATGAGGCTTACGGCCACTGCCCCCGCGCCCTGAGCTTTTCCCGCTTCTGGGACGCAGAGACTATCGAGAAGAACAAGGCAGACCGGCCGGTACCAATTCGCTAGAACTTTCAAACGGCAAGTATAGATGAGGGGGACAGGCGTTGGCCTGTCCCCTTTGCTGTGCCCGAGACTGATGACTCTCGCCAGTTTACCCAGGGTGGGGAGCCGGAATCTAGGGAAGCTCTGAACAACTGAAGTGTCTGCCCGTGATAGGGGATAATCTCACCGGATGCCAGATAGGCATAGAGGGTCTTCACCCCTATCCTAGTGGTGCGACTGATTTGACATGATGATTGGTAAACTGGTTTCGTCATTCCGGCCTTGAGCCGGAATCCAGAATGGTTGCAAAATTGTCATCTGCAAAGTACAAGAATGGCCCTGGATTCCGGCTTTCGCCGGAATGACGGTTAAACCCCAACCCATCATTACAATGCTGTTGAACCACTAGCCTTCCCCCGTCAAGGGGGAAGAGACTTATTCAGAGGTTCCCTAGTCCATCACATCCTTGTAACCCGTGTTGGTGGGGTCGAAGCCATAGGGGAAAAGGGTCGTGTCGTCGTAATTGGCCATGTTGAGGTCGGAGCGGTGCAGGCTGGCCTTGTCAAAGTTGGCGCCCCGCATATCGGCCATAATCCACAGAGAATCCCTGATCATAGCCAGGGTAAAGTTGGCGCCATCCATGCTGGCCCGGCTCAGGTCTGCGCCGTTCATGTTGGCGCCCTGAAATCCGGCGCCGGCCAGGTTGGCGCTGCGAAGGTCGGCCTCAATCATAGTGGCCTGGCTGAAGTCGGCGCCGGACAGGTCGGAATTCATGAAGCAGGTTCGTATCAGGTGGGAGGATCGGAGGACTGCACCATTGAGGTTGGACTGCTTGGCGTCGGCCCAGAACATGTTGACGTTGGCCAGGTTGGCGCCGGCCAGGTTTGAACCGGTCAGGCCGGCCCGGCCCAGGTCGGCGCCATCCAGGTTGGCGCCGGCCAGGTTGGCGCCTGGCATGCTGGTGCGGACCAGTTTGCATTCGCTCAGGTTGGCCCCTTTCAGGTTGACGTTACGCATTCGCACCCCGGACAGGTCGATGCCTGACAGATCGGCGCCGGAAAGGTCCAGGGCCGTGTCGGGGTGGTTTTCCAGCCACTGGATCAGGGCTCGGCGACCCTGGCGGGCAGCTTCCACGTGTTCGGAATTAGCCAAAATGAACTCTCCATTAATCCTTCAATTTGATTGTGACAGACACGCCGTACCTGGCGTACCTGACTTCACCCTGCGGAGTCCAGCCGAGGGCAAAGAGAAACAGCCCCGACTGGGAGGCCTGGGCTGCTTCTGCCAGCGCGATTAAGGCCGGGGCTCGTGAGGCCCGGGGTTAGCGGAATCAGGCGTTGGCTACCGCCTCGTCCACCTGGAATATCTTTTCGTCAATGTCCATTTTCAGTTCGTTGGCGCGGGACAGGTTAGGATAAACGCCGTCCTCGTCCATGCGGTCGAAAATCTTGTCGCCGTCCAGGTAAACTTCCAGCCGCCCTTTATCGGAGGGGGTCAGCTTTATGGCGATGTCGCCGGGATTCTGGTACTTGAGGAATTCTGTCGCCAGCCACATGGCAACTGCGTGGTAGCCTCAAGGCACGCAGTAAACGATATCGACCTCGACCTTGCCAAATTCTGCACCGGGCATCAATTTCACCTTCAGTTTTTTTGAATAACGACCGCGAGAAAATTCGCCGACCGTGGGGCGTAGTTTAGCGCAAAATATGGGTTGAGTTCAACCTGACGTCCTCGGCGCAGCTATGTGCAGCTATCTATCGCAGAAACGGTGATGCGGGGGAGTTTCGAGCCTGGGCAGGGGGACTACCTCGGTATGCGACAATCTTTCTTGAACATCTTCCAGGCCTTATCATAGCCCTGCCTGCCGAGGCGCAGCCAATCTATTGAGGACAAATTCTGTTGACCAACAACCAGCCTTCCTCCCGGGATGTACTGAAAACCCACTTTGGCTACGACAGTTTTCTGCCCCTTCAGGAGGAGATAATTTCCCACGTCCTGGCGGGAGAGGACGGACTGGTGCTGATGCCCACGGGGGGAGGCAAGTCGCTGTGCTACCAGTTGCCCGCGATGTGCCGGCCGGGGATGACCCTGGTGGTGTCGCCGCTGATTGCGCTGATGAAGGACCAGGTGGATGCGCTGAATGCCAACGGCATCGCGGCCCGCTTTATCAACAGTTCGCTGACGACGTCGGAAATTGAACTGGCCCAGGCTGAGGCCAGCCGGGGCAGGGTCAAGATCCTATACGCGGCCCCGGAGAGGCTGGCGGCGCCCGGTTTCCGGCGATTCCTGCAAAGCGTGGACCTGAACCTGATAGCAGTGGACGAGGCCCACTGTATCTCAGAGTGGGGGCACGAGTTTCGCCCGGACTACCGCAACCTGCGCCAGTTGCGGGGCGATTTTCCACGGGTGCCGGTAATTGCCCTGACCGCCACGGCCACCAATCGGGTGCGGGAGGATATTGTTGAGCAGTTGGGGCTGCAGCGAGGCCGGGTTTTCCTGTCCAGTTTCAACCGGGCCAACCTGACCTACTCGGTGGAGACCAAGGAGGGGTACTGGAACAAGCTGCTGTCGCTGCTCCACGCCCACAATGGCGAGTCCACCATCATCTATTGCTTCTCGCGGCGGGAGACGGAGGAACTGGCGGAAGACCTGAACGAACGGGGCCTGCTAGCTCGTCCTTACCATGCCGGACTTGAGCCGGAGATCCGCAGGAGGACGCAGGAGGACTTCATCCGGGACCGGGTGCCCATTATCGTGGCTACCATTGCCTTCGGGATGGGTATCGACAAGCCGGACATCAGGCTGGTAGTGCACCACTCTCTGCCCAAGTCCCTGGAGGGCTACTACCAGGAGACGGGACGGGCGGGACGGGATGGTCTGCCCAGCGACTGCGCGCTCTTTTACTCGCGGGCCGACCGGGCCAAGCAGGACTACTTCGTGAACCAGCTGGAAGACCCGCAGGAACTGCAGAACGCGCGCCAGAAACTGTCCCAGATGGTGGAGTTTGCCGAGATTCCCGTATGCCGCCGCAAGTCCCTGCTAGCCTATTTCGGCGAAGAATGGGGGCAGGATAACTGCGGGGGCTGCGATGTTTGCCTCGCCGTGGGCGACGAGTTTGATGCGACGGAAATAGCCCAGAAGACCCTGTCTGCGGTGATCAGGACGGGGGAACGGTTCGGTGCGCTGCACGTGTCCAGGGTGCTTCGGGGGAGCCGAGAGAAGCGGGTGGTGGAACTGAAGCACGATCAATTGAGCGTTTATGGCATTGCCAGTGACTACGCCGAGGACCAGCTAAGGGAGGTGATGGGCCTGCTGCAAGCCAGGGGCCTGCTGGCGCGGAACGACGGGGAATTTGCTACGCTGGCAGTTTCCCAGCGAGGCTGGGACTTTCTGAGGAACAAAGAGAAGCTGTCGCTGCCGCGTCTGAAGTCGGGCGCCAATGAAGTCAGGGCCAGGACTTCATCACGAGGAATAAGTGAACGGAACGCTGCAAGCCTGGCGGAAGACTACGACCAGGAGTTGTTCGAGGAACTGCGGACGCTGCGACGGGACCTAGCCGACCAGCAGGAGGTGTCCCCATTCGTAGTATTTTGGGACTCTTCCCTGAGGTACATGTCTGCGGCTTTTCCCCAGTCCCTGGAAAGTTTTTCCCGAACTCCCGGAGTAGGTAAGGCGAAACTGGAGCAGTATGGCGAGCGGTTCGTTGCCGCTATCCGCGCCTATACCGAGCCAAGGAACATCGCCGACCGCACTGTCGAGGTGGCCTCGTCCTCCGGACATGAGACTGCAGGCGGAGGAAGGCGCAGGGAGAGACGGGAAGGCAGGCGCAGCGACACCTACGAGCAGACCCTGGCGATGCTGTCGCAGGGCATGAACATCAGCCAGATAGCCCAGGAACGGGGACTGGCCGAGACGACCATCATCGGCCAGATAGAGCGGATGGCGGCGCAGGGGCGGGAACTGTCCCTGGAGCACCTGCTGCCCGAGGCCGACAGGCTGCTCATAATCCGGGATGCTTTTGACATTTGCGGCCAGGAATACCTGAAGCCGGTCAGGGAATACCTGGGGCCGGAATTCAGCTACGAAGAAATCCGGGTGACCCGGCTGTACTTGCGGCGGGAGGAGGTTGGGGAGGCGGAGTGACGGCCCGGGCAGAGCGGCAAACTGCCGGGGAGTCCTGGCGTAGCAGATTAGAGGATATTTCAAGATTAGAGAAGAAGGTCAGGGCAATCGCGTTTTAGATTCAGATTATAGGTGGCAGACATTAGCCAGGCATAAGCCATGTCGCCCTGAGCTTGCCAATGGGCCTAAAAGCCTGCATGTCAGCCCAGTTTCGGGTCCCCAGGTCGGCCTGTGGGATGGAGCTTAGATTCTTCACTCCGTTCAGAATGACAATTTAAACGTAATGCGGTTGCCCCGCATCGCCGGCAGTTCGGCGTTGTTGCCAGATACGGGCCGTGTTATGATAGTAACACTAACGCAGTATTCGGATTTTTGATTTGCGGTTCCCATCCCCCGGCAGAAGATTGTTACCCTGGTTTCTTGCGCTGGTTTCCGTGGCGCTTCTGGGCATTGGCTCGGTGGATGCCGGCGTTGCGCTGGCCAACGGCAAGGCTACCCTGGTATCCAGCCAGGAGCAGGGGCCCTTCCGGTTCGAGGTTTCCATCCTGCCCAGCCGTCCCATCGTCAATAACACCCACCTCAGCCTGCGGGTTATTGCCCTGGAATCGGAGGAGACGCTTACCGAGGCTACGGTAAACGTTTCGGCGGAAGGGCCGGAAACGGCCAACAGGTTTGGCCCCATTTCGGCCGATAATGACGTGCTGCCCCAGTTCTTTGAGACCACGCTGCCCTTCAGTGTGCCGGGTCCCTGGCAGCTATCCATTAACGTGAAAACCGAACTGGGAGACGAGACCATCCTGGTGCCGATGGAGGTCAGGGCGGGCCAGCCCATCAATCTGATCCTGGTGGCGGCCATCGCCGTGGCGGTTGTGGCCGTGGGCGTCTGGACCTTTGACCGGATAAAGGCCGGGACGCGGCGGCGGCGGGCCAATGCCTAGCCTTCGCCACTTCCTGGCAGGCGTTTCAAGGTTTTGTCGAAGCCCGGGTTGATGCCTGAGTTTTATGTCGCAGTTGCTTAAGCCCGCAATTGTAATTGCCCTGTATGCGCTGTTGCTGCCGGTGGTAGGGCCGATGCTGGACCATCACTACGTGGAGTGGCAACACAACCATGGCCACGTCTATTTTGACGCCGCGGCGGGAGAGGCGGGCCTTCACATACACGTTTACGATGCCAGCGGCGACCACGGCCATCTGCCGGAGGCGGACTATTCCGGCGCCCGCAGCGTACCTGATGGCGTGGCATACTTTTCCGGACTTGACGGCGCCGGCAGCGGCCCTATCTCATCGCCCACCGGCCCTTCTACAGACTCCCTGACCTTTCCCGACCCTGGCGACCAACCCCTTTTGGCGGCCTACGGCGTGACGGAACTGCCGCCATTGGGGCTACAGATAGCTCCCCCGCGCAAACCGCCTGCGGCATAAATCCCTGAATGCGTTTGCCTCTGTCTGGGGCGGAACGCCCGAATTTGCATTGAGTCTGAAGCCCCTTCCGCCTGGAGTGGCCTGATGTGGCTGCTTGCCCGGCGGGTGCAACACGGAAAGTCCTTTCAGGAGTTGTCATGCCTTTCTTCAATAAGAGCAAGTTAGTCGTAATGCTGGGCCTGGTGGTTCCCGCTCTTTTGCTGGTGGTGGCCTGCGGCGCCAGCGCTCCGGCGGAGCCCGCTCCTGCGGCGCCAGGTGAGCCAGCCACGGTAGCGGAGATGGAAGCCGACGAAGCGCCCCTTGTGTCAGTGGTGGCGGTGACTTTCGCCAACGACGTTATGACGCCCGAGACCATCCAGGTTAAGCAGGGCGACAAGGTTACCCTCAACGTGGAAACTGACCGTCCTGGGAGCTTTCACATCCACGGCTATGACCTGCAGCACGAGGCCGTTGTGGGCGAGGTGAGCCAGTTCCAGTTTGTGGCCAACGCCACTGGCCGGTTCCGCATCAATTTCCACGGTGTGGCCGAACCGGAGAAGGAAATGGCGGCGTCCATGGACACGGGCGGCAACGTGGCGGAGGCTTCTTCAAATGGAACGAAGGGTATGGCCACCGGTGCGTCAGCCGGGGCGATGGACCATGGACCGGCCGAATCGGCAGTGCCGGTTAGTGTAGACATTAGCGCCGAGGTGGCTGAAAACGGGGGGGTTCATGTAGTCGTCAACACGGAGGGCTGGCGGTGGGCGCCGGAGGAAGTGAACGGGGCCTACAGCGACGGCGCGGGCCACGCGCACATTTACGCCGACGGAGTGAAGCTGAGCCGGGTTTATGGCAACTACCATTACATTCCGGCTCTGGAAGCGGGAACCCGGGAGATCAAGATCTCGCTAACCAGCAACGACCATAGTGAATTGACGTGGCAGGGAGACCTACTGGAAGCAGTGGTTCCGGTAACCGTTCCTGACATGGCGACTATGAGCCACGAAGATATGGGGTCCATGCTGGGCCCGGTAGAGGCCGATGGGCCCATGTCCCTGGAGGTGATCGTACATGAGGACTCTCTGGGCGGCTATAACCTCCAGGTAGTGCCCAGTGGCTTTGAGTTTTCCCAGTCGGTGGGGCAGGGACACGAACCGGGCAAGGGATACGCGCTGCTCAGCATTAACGGAGAGGAATTCAACCGCCTTTATGTTCCGTGGCTGCAGGTGCCGGGCCAGGGTGAAGGTATGCACACCTTCACGGTCGCCCTGCTGAGCAACAAGGGGCGCCCTTACCAGCAGAACGGTCAGCCCGTGGAAGTGTCCGTAACGGTCCATGAAGAAGCCAAGGACGAGGACGAGGTTGGGGCGATGGCGGGCCACCACGAAGCCGGTTTGCCGCAGCAGGCAGCCAGCAGCCAACCAGGCAGTGGTCCCGATGCGGCTGCCGCGTCGGCGAAGTCAGACCACGACGGTGGCTCCGGCGCTTCGGACCACAGCCATGGCGGCGGCGCCACTACAGGCGCTGCGGAGGTGGTGGAACTGGAGGTTGGCTACCTGGAGGTCCTGCCCTAGCTGGCTGCCACGAAGCGGTGACCTCAGAGAATAGCGTAGAGGGCGGCCTGCTGGCCGCCCCTTTCACTTCTACGTGGGGATTCGCCTACTGTCGCGGAGGAGGGAGGTTGCTAGGTTCCCAGCGCGCGGTCCAACGCCCCTTCCCAGGCATCGGCAACTTCTGACAGGGGCAGGTCGGCGTACCGTCCCAGGCGGAAACGCCGGCCGCCGGTCCGGCCAAGTTCCAGCATGGGGACATTGGATTGGGCGGCTAGTCCTTGCAGGTCAGCCACGCGATCTTCGTGAATGGCGATCACGATTCGGGACTGGCGTTCTCCGAAGAGGGAGCAGTCCCAGCGGGCGGGCAGCCTGGCCAGGGAAGGACCCCCGACAAATCCTATTCCCGATGGAATCGAACACTCGGCCAGGGAGATGCCCAGCCCGCCATCGGAGCAGTCATGGGCGGACAGCACGATTCCCTGTTTAATGGCCTGGCGGCAAAGGGCCTGGACCCGCTGTTCCAGTGGCAGGGAAATGGCCGGACGGCCGGCGACCAACCGGTGCGCCACCCGCAGGACTTCGCTTCCAGCCAGATCGGTGGCGCGTGCCCTCAGGGATGACTGCCCCAGCAGGTAAACTGTCAGTCCCTCTTCGGGGAAGGCGGAGGTTGCGCGGGCATTGGCGTCCTCAATTAAACCGAGGCCGCCCACGATGGGAGTCGGGTATATGGGCTGGCCCTGGGACTCGTTATACAGGCTGACGTTGCCGCTTACCACCGGCACTCCGAGGAAGCGGCAGGCGCGGGCCATACCTCGTATGCACCATTCCAGCTGGTGATAGATGTCGGGACGTTCCGGGTTGCCAAAGTTCAGGCAGTCGGTCAGGGCCAGCGGCTCGGCTCCCGTGCTGGAAAGATTGCGGCACACCTCTGAGACTACAATCTGTCCGCCCCGGTAAGGGTCCAGGAAGCAGTAACGGCTGTTGCAGTCGATGCTCAGGGCGATGGCCTTGCCGGTGCCCTTGATACGCAGAACGGCCGCATCACTGCCTGGCCCCACCACCGTGTTGGTCTGGACCTGGTGGTCGTAGCGCCGGTAGACGGAGTGCTTGCTGGCGATATTGGGCGAGGCCAGCAACTGGAGAAGGGTGTCTGAAACACCCTGGACAGGCAGGGGGACATCGTTTAGCGAAAGCCGCTGGCGTTCCAGCTGCTCGGGGGACGGAGCGCCCTTCAGCCGGTACCTGGGCGCCTCACTCAGCTGTTTAATGGGCAACTGGGCGACGCCCTCCCCGCCGTCCAGGATGTGGGCCTGGGGCTGCCGGATGACGTGCCCGATTTCCCGGCAGGGGACGTCCCACTTTTGGAAGACCTGCCTCACCCTGTCAACGTGCTCCGGCTGCGTGACCAGCAGCATCCGCTCCTGGGACTCGGACAACATTACTTCGTAGCTGGTCATGCCCGGTTCGCGGCGGTGTACCTGGGCCAAATCAAGGATGAGGCCACGGCCTCCCCGGTATGCGGATTCTATCGCTGCGCTGGTCAGGCCGGCCGCGCCCAGGTCCTGTATGCCGGTAACACAGCCAGTCTCCAGGGCTTCCAGGCAGGACTCGATCAGCACCTTTTCCAGGAACGGGTTTCCCACCTGGACGGTGGGGCGCAGTTCCTGCTCCTCCTCGAAGGTGCGGGAAGCCAGTCCCGAGGCGCCGTGGATGCCGTCACGACCCGTTTCCGCGCCAACCAGCAGCAGGACACTGCCCGACCGCCCAGCGGCTGCCGAAGCCAGTTTCTCGGTGGAGACCAGGCCCACGCACATGGCGTTGACCAGGGGGTTCTGCGAGTAGGAGTCGTCAAAGCAAATTTCGCCGGCCACGTCGGGCACGCCGATGCAGTTGCCGTACCAGGAAATGCCCTCAACCACGCCTCGGAAGAGATGGCGGTTGTGAGCCGAGTCCAGGGGTCCGAATCGCAGGGAGTTCAGCAGGGCGATGGGCCTTGCCCCCATGGCCAGAATGTCGCGCACAATGCCGCCCACCCCGGTAGCCGCGCCCTGGAGGGGCTCAACAGCCGATGGGTGGTTGTGGGACTCGACCTTGAACACAACGGCGAGTCCGTCGCCGATATCAACGGCGCCGGCGTTTTCCGCTCCGGACCGGGACAGGACCCGGGGTGAGCGGCTGGGGAAAAACCGCAGCAGCGGCCGGGAGTGCTTGTACCCGCAGTGTTCGCTCCAAAGGGCGCCGAACATTCCCAGTTCAACCGGGTTGGGTTCCCGGTCCAGGCGGTCCACGATCATGTCGTACTCGGCCTGGCTCAGGGCTATTTCGTCAAGGATTTCTTTAGTTACCGGCATGGGGCAAAGGTCCGCCTCTGGTCTAGTGAGTATTAGGTCGCTCAGTACCTGGTTGACATTATAGGCACGTCAAATTTGCGGATGTTGGCGTCCGCAGTAACGAGCACCAGATTTTCGATTGTAGCCTGGGCGACGAGAATGCGGTCGAAGGGGTCACGGTGGTGCATGGGAAGACGGCCAGCCAGTTCCGCGTGGGCTGTGACTACGGGCAAGGGCAAAAATCCGTGGCTATTAACCAGGTATTCCAAATGGTCAGGGGCCCGCAGCTTTCCCAAGTTGCGCTTAAATTCCATTTCGTAGCAACTGATTGCGCTAAAGAAGATCTCGTTTGTGGAATTAGCTATCTCCAGCATCGCACGGGGCCCAAGCTGGGGGCTTGCTTCGTGCCACCATAAAAAGGCGTGGGTATCCAGCAAGTAACGGGTCAAGTCCGTTCCTCTGGGCCAGTCAGATCACTAGACTGATCCAGTGGTTCATCGAAATCGGGCGACACCCATATCTTCCCCTTCAAGGCTCCTGGCATCCGGTCCGGCTTGGGGTCGGCCGTGCTGCCCTCACACGCCAGCAGTTTCATATAGGGCTGGCCGTCTTTAGTGATGACGATTTCCTGCCCAGCCTGAGCCAGTTGGCATAGTTCGGCAAGTATGGATTTGGCCTCTTCCACCGTTACCTGCATTTGAGACACCTCTAACGGTCTTTTCCACTGGAGGTCAATTGGGTAAGCCCGCGCCTTCGTCGAAACCAAGCATAACGTTCAGGTTCTGGATGGCTGCTCCGCAGGCGCCTTTGCCCAGATTGTCCAGCAGGGCTACCAGCAGGACGTGGCCCGATGGATGCGGAACGACGTGCAACTGAATGCGGTTGCTGTCGTTGCAGGCTTCGGGATTGTAACTACGCTCGTTGTGGGCGCCGGGTTCAGGCAGGTGGGCGACCTGGACGAACTGTTCCCCCTGGTAGCGGTCATAAAGGGTCTCCCACACCTGGTCGGACGTCGTTCCGGGGTTCAGCATGGAGGCGTGGAGCGGCACCTGCACCCGCATGCCGCACCGGAACGGGCCCACCGCCGGAATGAACTGGGGTTCGGCCGTCACCTGGGCGAACTTCATCATTTCCGGAATGTGCTTGTGGCGCTGGTAAAGCGAGTATGGCGCCTCGTAGGGAAGATGGTCCAGGCCATTGTCAGGGTCTTCCCACTTACTGATCAAAGAGTTGCCGCCGCCGGAGTAGCCCGACAGCGCATTAATGGATATGGGGGAATCCTCGGGCAAGAGGCCCGCGTCCACCAGAGGGCGCACCAGCAGAGTGAACCCAGTAGGGTAACAGCCTGGGTTGGATACCAGCTTGGCGTTGTGGATGGCTTCCCGCTGTTCGGGCTGGAGTTCGGGCAGGCCGTAAATCCAGCCATCGGCCACCCGGTGGGCGGTGCTGGCGTCGATAAGGCGGGTATCGGTCCCATCAACCCAGCGAGCCACCTCCTCCGCGGCATCGTCGGGCAGGCAGAGGACCGCGACGTCGGCCTCCAACACCTGGCCGCGGCGCTCTTCCGGATTACGGCGCAACTCCTCCGGCAAGGTCAAGAGTTCAATGTCCTCGCGGCCAGCCATCCACTGGTGAATTCGCAGGCCCGTGGTGCCGGTATGCCCGTCAACGAAAACTTTGGGAAGCATTGTTGGCCTCAAATCTGTTTTGAATCGTGCTGAGAAAACGCAAGTTTAATGCTTGTGTCGCCGGGGGCGCAATGCGTAAGGGGAACCTGTTTGCGCCCTGATTGGGCGGCGAAGGACCGACCCTGGATGCCCGCCCATGCTCAGCCGATTAACGGAGGCTGTCGATGAGGGACAGAAAAATCAGGTTGCCGTCGTCGCTGCCGAGCAGGGGGTCGCAGCTGCGTTCCGGGTGGGGCATCATTCCAAGGACGTTGCCCCGTTCGTTGATGATGCCGGCGATGTTGCGGGCGGAACCGTTGGGGTTGGACGCATCGGTTACCTCCCCAGAACCGTCGCAATACCGGAAAAGCACCTGGCCGTTGCGTTCCAGCATGTCCAGGGTTTCGGCGTCGGCGTAATAGTTGCCCTCGCCGTGGGAAACGGGAATGCGCAGGCTCTGGCCCACGCTGCACCTGGTGGTAAAGGGGGTATCGGCGCGCTCGGTTCGGAGGTCTGTCCACTGGCAGCGGTATTCCAGGTGGGCGTTGCGCATCAGGACGCCGGGAAGCAAGCCGGCTTCGCATAAGACCTGGAAGCCGTTGCAAATACCTACTACCAGGCCCCCGGCGGTGGCGTAGTCGTTGAGCGCGGTCATTACCGGGGCGAAGCGGGCGATGGCGCCGGCGCGCAGGTAGTCGCCATAGGAGAAGCCGCCAGGCAGAATCACGCAGTCGATTCCATCCAGGCTTTCTTCCCGGTGCCAGACGTAAGCTGCTTCCTGGCCCAGGACATCTTTGACCTGGTAGTGGCAGTCGGTATCGCTCCAGGTGCCAGGAAATACCAGGATGCCAAAGCGCATGATGCTAGACCCGGCCTGCCGTCGAGCAGGAAATGTCTGTGGTAGGGGCAGACTGCATTTCGTTCCCCGCCTTTGCCTAGCCTTCGAGCATGCGGGTGACAATGGCGTTGACCTGCTGGCCGTCGGCCTTGCCCTGCACCTGGGGCATAAGCCGTCCCATGACCTTGCCCTTGTCACGGATGGTCTCAGCTCCCACCTGCCGGATGGTGTCTTCAATGAGCGTAACCAGTTCCTCTTCGCCCAACTGGGGCGGCATGTATTCTTCCAGAACCACCAGGTCTGCCGACTCTTTTTCCACCAAGTCCTGACGGTTTCCCTCCTGGAACATGCGGATGCTGTCGCGCCGGTCCTTGACCTGACGGACGATTACTTCCGTAACGCCGTCGTCGTCGAGGGTGACGCGGCGGTCTATCTCGACACGGTTGATGGCGCTCTTGAGGAAACGCAGGGCTTCCAGCCTTTGCTGACTGCGGCTGCGCATGGCGTTCCGGATATCTTCTTCCAGTCTTTCTCTGATAGACATAATTCTCGCGGGCCTGCGGCGGGAGCAGCGTCGCATTCAACGACTCTGGGATATCCCACCCTGGCATTTATATCCCTGCAAAGTGGAAAAATTATATGGGCGCAGCCAAAGGGGTGTCAATTTGGACCGGCCAAGGGCTTCTGAGTTGAAGCGGCTTTCCTTGCAGGGAATTGCGGGCTCGACATGGCCGGTGCAACGGAACCGGCAAGATTAGCGGGGTCATGCCAATGTGGCACGGCCTGGGACGGTACACGTCAGCAGCCAAACTCCACGTAATCCGTCTCGAGACGTTAGGGAGGTCTTACGAGCCCAAGTGTTAGCATTTTGGTGACCGATATTACCGGGGGAGTGTTTGGGATGGACGTACTCAGAATGCTGCTGGCGCTGGTGCTGGTTTTCTGCGCAATAGCCGTGTCGCTGCAATTCGTGCTGGGGCCCTTATACAGCGACATAGGACAGGCGGAACTGGCGGTGTGGTACTACCTGGACATTCTCATGGCCTTCTCCATAGCTGCGACGTTGCTGGTGCAACTGCAACGCAAACGCGCCGCCGACCGGGTACGGGGCGACAGCCTTAACCGGGAGCGGCTTGAATCCAACGTAATGTTTTACCTGTCCCTTCTGGTAGCGCTGTGGTTTTTCCGCAACTGGTTTGACTTTCTTTCATCCAACCCAATTGGCGATCAGTCTGTGGCAACGTTAGTCATCTGGTACATCCTCGACCCGCTGCTGGTAATCCTGGTGGGCCTTACCGGCATTCGCCTGTGGCGTGCCTCGGCGCCCGCCGCTGCAGGTTCCGGCGCTGCCCGTGGGTAATGGGTAGCATGAATGTATTAAAAAGAATTTTGGCCGTCGTTCTTGCCCTGATCTCCCTCTCACTGGGGGTTCACTTCGTGGCAGGAGAAATTTACGGGGTTTATCTTGCAAAACCTGACCTGGTCTGGGACTACCTGAACTGGCTCACTGCCTTTGGGGTGGTGGTGACCCTGGTGTACCACTACAGGCGAAAGAGGGCACTGGACCGGCAGCAGCACGAAGACAGCGTGAGTTTTGACTACCTGTCCACCAACCTCATGCTTTTCGGCGCGATGATCCTCACCTTCTGGTTCTTCGCCAACTGGTTCGAAGAGCTAAACGTGAACAATCAGCCTGAGGGTGCAGTGGTGGGATTTATCTGGATTTCCTTCAACGCCAGTTTTGTAATTCTTGGTGGCCTTACGGCCTGGCAGCTATGGCGGAATGATCCTGGTCCGGAGGAGGGAACAGATTCTGCGGCAACCCATCCAGGATCCCTATTGACGACTCCGTCGGACTTTGCGGTAGAAGGACAATCAGTTGCCCAGACTTCCTTAAGTGCGCCTCTCTCGACGCCAGGGGATACCAACCAGGTTCCGGGTGGGAACGACAAGGATACCCGAACATAAACTGTTGCGCTGCGTACTGAGTTTACCTGATTGACTCCACATGGAATCGGACTATCTCCTTCAGCTGAATACAAAAGCCTGGAGGAGATGGATTTTTCTGCCCAGGGTTGCGGCCTTTGGTATAAAGTCTGCAAGTCGGTGCATTCTGGTGTTAGAATAGTAATTAATTCCTCCAACAAGATTGGCTTACTTTATTTCTGCACCTTCCGCCCCGGACTGCGACGTCTAGCCACTGCCTTTGAAGGTCCACAACGTTGTCGTGTTAAAATGGTTGAGTCTTCTTGTTAACCAATAGGCGTTGCCGTTGGAATAAGGAAATTTGGCAGCGCGGTTGGTCCGGAAGACCCAACCCGGAGGTTCCCGAATGACTAGAAAGCTTTTTGAAGACAGAACAAACAGGGCATTGCTTAACTTAACGTCGATGTTCGAGGCCCTTAGCCCTGAATACCGGATGTCACTGGCTTTGCGCGCGCTCCGAGCCCGGGACCACGTTTCCGCCGACTCGGGGCGAGCCCTGGATTCGGCTATACGCGGCAGCATACGGTTGGTTGGTTATTCCAACCCGGCCCTGGCCATTTCATCGACCCTGCTGGAACCAGTGACCGAGTCTGTAACCAAGTCCGAGAAACTGGCCACCGCTACCCTGAGAGTATGGGCGGAATCGCTGGATGAACTGGAAAAGCTGGTATCAGGACACCTGGCTTCCCAGGGTCTGCCAACCGAGTACCCTGACTTCGAAAACAGCCGGTTTCGGGGCTTCTGGGACGAAGAGGTCTGGCAAAGGGAGCTGGACTGGATCGTAGACCTTGCGGAACTATGGAGCGAGGAAGACGTAGCCCTGATGCTGTGTTACGTTTCAGGCAGGACCATTGTATTGGATGAGGAGGAAGAGGAGAGGGGAATGAGCGACGAGATTGTCGAAATTGGCAGCATCCGGGAGAAACCAGGCGCCAGCGATGATCTGGAAGAAGAGAAAGAGCCAATTGGCGAAGCCCAGCAAGTGTCGCAGTTCGTGGATTCGCCCAGAAACCCGCCCCAGGTTCCTGTCCAGCCCCAGGTTCAATCTCCTGTCACACCCCCCAGGGTCTCAGCTGTTGTCACCCAGATAGAGGGCCCGGCCATTCTCAACCAGTGCATTCAGTACCTGGCATCTTTAAGCCCCGAAGACCGGAACTGGAATGAGGCGGTGCCGTCTTTTGTGGACGCGGTAAGCGGCATCAGGACACTGAAGTCGGCGCAGCGGGAACGGCGGGCCAGCCTGCTGGAGGCCCACACCGAAATCAAGGAGGAATTCTCGGCAGACCTGGAATTCCTGGAACAGGATACTTCTTTCTGGACAGCCCAGGCGCTAACCGAGTTGTCGGAACTGGACCGGACCCTGGAACTGGCCTCGGGCCTGAAAAGCCTGTTGACCGAATACCGAGAAGTGCGCCGATCCGGAACCACGCTGACCGAGGAGCTGGGCCGGAGGGAGCGAAGGTTCGCGCTGGAACCCCGCATCATCGACACCGTGGGACTTATGCGCCAAGCTATGACGGGCGTTCGCAGCGCCACTACGTCGCAGTCTGCGGACGAGGAAACCGGCGACAACCAGGATCTCTCGGGGTTAACCGATAGCCCCCGCCGGGACTCCATAAGAACCGGGCGCAGGTCGAATGGCGCCCAGGGAGAGTTGCCTTACGATCCCCTGGAGAGTGACGTGATTCTGGAGCCGGGCGATATCTGAGTACAAGGCTGGGCAATACTCAAAAAAGGCATTAATTTTGGGCCGGGGGACTTACTCCCCCGGCCCAAAGTCATTTGCAGGTACCGCTGGCGCCAGGGGAGCTGCTATGTCCGGGTAAGCAACTCCAGGACATGGCCGTCGGGGTCGCAGAAATAGACGCCCCGTCCGCCTTTGCGGTGGTTGATGTCCATATCCTCCAGGCTGCGGGGCCCGCTGCCCCACGGGATGCCCTCCGCCTTTATCCGGCTGAAAATGGTGTCAAAGTCATCTTCGTTCACGTGGAAGGCGTAGTGGTGGCGCTCAAATTCATCCCGGTCGTCGAAGTCCAGGGTCAGGGAATCATTAACGTGGACCGGGGCGAAATGGCCATGCACGCCTTCGTACGTGAGCCCGAACACCCGGGCAAAGAACCTGGCGCCTGCCTCCTTGTCCCGCGAGGGTACGATGGTATGGTTCAGTTCGATAGCCATGGTGCACCTCCATTAAGTTGGGTTGGACCCTTGTGCATTAGCCCTTGAATCCCGTCAAGAAAAACTGGGCGGAGACCTCCTGGTTAATGGGCGCCCTATCGCATTCTAATTCTGTCCTCTTCAACTAACCACAGTGTACCCGTCAAATGATTCTCAGTTAAGTCCGGAATTATTCGAGACACCATACTCAGCACTGTCTGTTTGTCTTGACTCTTGGGACGCAACACTACCGTTCCTGGCAATAAGCCCGGAGGATAATGTCGTATGTCTGCAAAACCCATATCCAAGTTAATCAGAGCTCGGGATTCTTGCCTGCATACCAACGCTATTAGTGGGTCTCTTGTTCCCCCTAAACCTTCTTCAAGTACGGCGGTACTGTCATGTCCTGCTTGCTTAAGCAAGTCGGCTACTTCGGAAGGCAAGTTCTCATCTACCTTAAACCGCATCACGCCAAGAGAACAACCCGTTCGCGTGCCAAGTCTGCTGCGTAAGCTATTGACGCCCTTATCCCCTCAGTTGTTAATGATGGGTAGCTGGCGAGTATATCGTCAACTGTAAGTCCGGCTGCCAAGTTATCCAGGACAACCGAAACCATGATGCGGGTTCCAGCGATGCACGGTGTGCCATGACAGATTTGTGGATCGAAAACAATATACTCTTGCCAGGGCATACTTTTTCACTCCGTCCGATGGATTTAATGTAATTATACTCTCCTAAGGGACCCCGCGATCATTGTAATCTCAAGTAGTTTCTCGTAGTTGGCGCGAGGCGGCGAATTCGACCGTTTTTTCAGTTCCTGAGTTGCAGGCCGGCAAAATGGCATCTGCCGACTTCTACCTGTTCCTCTCTTCCTCCAGCGCCTGCCGCAGCGTGTCCTCATCCACCCGCACCTCAACCCCCGCTCTTTCCTCCTGCAGCAGCATGGCTACCCGGGAATCGCGGTGGCCCCAGCCCCGGTTGATGGCTTCGGTCATTTCCGACAGCGTCAGGCTGGCCAGGCGCATGGGCACGTTGAATTCGCGGCCCACGCCTACGGCCAGGTCCACGTCCTTGCGGGCCAGTTGCAGGGCGAAGTCCGGGGGATCGAAATTGCCGGGCAGCAGGTGTTCGGCCAGTCCCTCAAAGGGGCCCCGGCGTCCCTGGGCGCCGCGGCGAACCGCCTGCCACAGGGCCAGCGGCTCCACTCCTGCCTTCACTCCCATGGTGAAAGTCTCGGCCAGGGCGGCCTGGATGATGTAGCCCGAGCAGTTGTGGACCAATTTCGCCACTGACCCGCAGCCAATGGGGCCGACGTAGTAGGCCTTGTCGCCAATGGAGTCGAGGACCGGCTTGTACTGGTCGAACAGTTCCTTGTCGCCGCCTACCCAGATGGCCAAATTGCGGGTGCGCGCGCCGCGGGGGCCACCGCTGACCGGAGCGTCCAGCATGTGGATGCCCTGCTCGGCATAGACCTGGTGTATTTTGCGGATTACGGTAGGGGAGTTGGTGCTGAGGTCGAAATAGACCTTTCCTGCCTCCAGTCCCTCAGCTAGGCCGTCTTCTCCCAGGGCCACGGCCTCCACTTCCACCGGTCCGGGCAAGGAAGTAAACACCACGTCGGCGCCTTCGGCCACCTCCCGGGGGCTGTCGGCCCAGACGGCACCGGCTTCAAGGTGGGGCGTGGCAGCCTCGCGCCGGATGTCGTGGACGATCATTTCGTTGCCGCCCTGCAGGCAGTTGTAGGCCATACTGCCGCCCATAGTTCCTAGCCCAATAAATCCAACCTTCATCGGTTCCTCCGTGTTTTCGGAATAGACTGCAACCGCGGGGGATTGCTCAGGAAGTGCCCCAATGAGGGGCGAGGGGTTCCACCGCCGCAAGGTCGGCGGGCAGGGCTCCCCTATTGGGGGCTGTGCTTTGCCAAAGCAGTATAGGTAGACGCTTGGCGTGAATCGTCCTGTTTTCCTTGATATATAGATGGGATATAATAATAGTATATATTTTGATTTGTGAAGCTGTGAATATCGACAGGAGATTGACATGACGTCTTCCGTGCCGGAATTAAGCCGCACAGAGCGAAATCTCTGGAGCGCCATTGCAGGGGAGGCGATGGCTCATCTCAAATATAACGCCTTCGCTCACAAGGCCCTGGAGGA
>DAOUHR010000078.1:0-32928 GCA_034428635.1 Dehalococcoidia bacterium | reverse complement strand
GTAGCCGGACTCGTCGGAAGCAAAAAAGAGGCAGGCTTCGGCAATGTCATGCACCGTACCCTGGCGTTGCATGGGAATGCTGGTAACGTGGGCGTCGGAACCTCTTGCCACTTCCTGAAATTCGGGATACCACTCCGGGTGGGCGCGTGTGGTGTCGGTGGACCCAGGGTTTACCATGTTGGCCCGGATGTTGTACGGCGCCATCTCCGCTGCCACGGCACGAATCAGGCCCAAAAGTCCGGTCTTGGCGGTGGTTACCAGGGCGGTCTCTGGCCTGCCCGTAATGGCTGACTGACCACCCAAGGCTATGATGCTGCCGCTTCGCCGTTCCATCATGCCTGGCAGCACAGCCTTGATCAGGTAGAAGGCCGGATATAGGTTAATCTCCATCACCTGCTGCCATTCCTCGTTGGAAATCTCCAGGATGGGTTTGTGTGGACGAATCGCGACGTTGCTGACCAGGATGTCTACCTTGCCTAGGGCGGCGATGCCCTCTTCTACAATCGCGGCGGCCCTTTCCGGTTCCGAAACATCCCCCATTGCCAGGTGAGTATCAACGCCCAGTTCCCGGCACTGGGCCTCCACTTCTTCCAATTCCGGCCGGCTCTGCCGCGTGTTCAAGACCAGGTTTGCGCCTTCGCGCGCGAAGGTCAAGGCGACCTGCCGGCCAATGTTCCTGCTGGCGCCCGTAATCAGCGCCGTCTTACCCTGTAATCGCATTGATCCTCCTCTTGATCCTCCTCGCCGTGGCCCGGAAAGTGGTGGCGAAATACGCTAAATTTCAGTGTCGTTGGAAGGTACCATAGAGTACAAAGGGGCGCAATTGTCGTACCAATGGCGTAAGGGCCACCGCATACCAAGTTTGGACCTGTGCCTCCCGCCCACCAAGAGAGGGAATACAGAGATGGAGCAGAGCTGCGCTTGATTCGAGGTTCCCGTCTACGCGAAAACGACTGAATAGCACGAAAACTGTTGTGCGATTGCCCTTCCAGGCTTGAACGGAGCCCTTGACTCCACGCTGACTTGGTAGTAGCCTTAGGCCAGTAGGGAAAACGGAACATTTACAACTGAATATACACTGAAGGTGGCCCCGAAATGCCGGGGCTGAAAAGGGAAGCCGGTGAAATTCCGGCGTGGTCGCGCCACTGTAACTGGCAAGATCTTACCCAATCCTACGAGGAAGCCACTGGCCTGAATGACAAGGCCGGGAAGGTGGGTGAGTTCGTTATTAGCCAGGAGCCAGGAGACCTGCCTTCAGCTGAGTACCAGGTACGCTTCGCGGTAAAGTGTATGGTGTTTTAAAAAATTCAGCCTGACCGGAAGTGGTCAGGCTTTTTTATTTTCGGGGGCGCCTTGTTCTGCCTGGAACTTCTTACCTACCGAAAAACTACTCCCGTCTAACGTGGTTAGCGTTAGGCACTTCCGATGGGAGTTGGCTGGGTGGTTTCCAATCGGGTCGTGCAGGACCTCCTCCCCTCATGACCAGTGGGCGCAGCAAGCCTGCACCCTGGCGACCATCCAGCCAACTCGCTGGCGTTGAGCCAGCATTGCGCATCCCGGCGCTGGCATTATGTGCCACAAGATATCATAATGGCCCCAACCGGGACACTGCGGAGGATGGAATGTTACGTCAGCTTCTGGAAGAATGCCAGCAGGGGTTTCACCAGGTAGGATTCAACGAAGTAGTGCTGATGTTGTCCAACACCGCGGCAACTTCCGAAGTTTACATGGAAATGGACGACTTGCGGTTTTCCGAAGACGGCAATATCGTCACCTTCATGGCGGAAGGCGGCACCCATCTCCACATGTACCTGGATCGGGTGAAAGAGCTTCGGCTCCAGCACCGGATGAATGACGAGGGATTGCCCAGTTATTCCGTCTGGTTCATGGACGAGAACGACGACCCGGTCCTCCGAATTTACCTCCGCAAGTCTGAGGACGAAGAAACCAACCAGCCCCGCCATGATCTGTTCATGGCCCTCATGGAGAAATACGGCACTTCGGTTACGTTGAGTTAGAGTCGTCTTAGTAGGTTAAACTCCGGAGCCGGAGTTATTAACAAAGTAAAGCAATCAAAAGTACCCGGCCTTTCCAGGGCTGGCAAGGCAGGCGAGGGTCAATGACAAAGGCCGTAGTCATAGCCGGAGTTCGCAGCGGTGTGGGTAAAACCACCATAGCTACCGGAATTATGGGCGCACTGACCCGTCGAGGTCATAAGGTGCAGCCATTCAAGGCCGGCCCCGACTATATTGACCCTTCGTATCATAACCTTGCTTGTGGTGTACCTTCCCGCAATCTGGATACCTGGTTGTTGCCCCATCCCACCGTTACCGAACTGTTCCGCCGCGCCGGGGGTGACGACAAGGTTTGCGTGGCAGAAGGCGTGATGGGAGTGTATGACGGCCATTCCAGCCTGACTGAGGAGGGTTCCACCGCCCAGCTTGCCAAGTTGCTGAACGCCCCAGTAATTCTCGTTGTAGATGCCGCCAAGGTGGCGCGCAGCGTGGCCGCTGAAGTTTTAGGCTACCAGACCTTTGATCCTTCTCTCCGTATAGCCGGCGTGATCCTCAACGGCGTAGGGGGTCCCAGGCACCTGGAGTTCTGCCAGCCGCAGATTGAAGAAACTACTGGCCTGCCGGTGCTGGGGTACTTGCCCCGGCGGGAGGAGTTCGTTCAACCCGAACGGCACCTGGGACTGATTCCCACGGTGGAAGGCACGGTAGTCCAGGAGTGGTATGACGCCATTGTCGCCCAGGTGGAAGAGACCATCGACCTGGAACAAATCCTGAGGATAGCTGCAACCGCCAGCCCCCCCGCGGGAGACCCGCAAGTCTATCCCAGGGAACCGCAGCCCAGGAGGGCCCGCATAGCCATCGCCCAGGACAAGGCTTTCAGCTTTTATTACCAGGATTCCCTGGATCTATTGCAGGCGTGGGGAGCCGAACTGGCGCCATACAGTCCGTTAACTGACGAAGCTCTCCCTGAAGGTGTCGGTGGTGTGTACCTTGGCGGTGGATTCCCAGAAATGTTTGCCAGGGAGTTGTCGGAAAACCGGGCCATGCTGGAATCAATGCGGAACGCCCTAGCCCACGATGTACCGGTCTATGCAGAGTGCGGGGGACTGATGTACCTGGGCCGCAGCCTATCCGATATGGACGGAGGGGAATATTCCATGGTAGGCGCCATTCCTGTCATAACTTCGATGAGCAATCGCCGGCTGACACTGGGTTATCGGGAAGTGGAAGCCTGCGGGGAAACGCCCATATTGGACCGGGGGCAACGGGTACGTGGGCACGAATTTCACTGGTCGGTGCTTACGGAACAGCCAGCGCCGGAACAGGCCGTTTACCGGGTAGTGGACCAGGACAATCGCCTCGAAGGGTTCAAAGTCGGCAGCGTGTGGGCTTCCTATATCCACATCCATTTGGGAAGCGCACCGGGCCTGGCCCGCCGGTTCGTGGATACCTGCGTGATAAAATAGGTCTGCCAGTTTCAAAGGGTGTATTTGCCATCTCTTGCCAGGCTGGCAAACCAGCGGGAGGATTGAACCAGAATGAGTACAAACCAGGAGACGCAGGAAGGGCCCCAGTCGGTAAAGGGCCCCCGCATCAACAAGGGCCTGGTGATCGTCAACACAGGCAACGGTAAGGGCAAGACCACGGCAGCCATGGGTGTCCTGTTCCGCGCCTGGGGCCGCGACATGCGGGTGATCATGCTGCAGTTCATCAAACACACCACCGCCAACTTTGGCGAGCAACGGGCGGCACAGAAGATCGGCGTCTCCATTCGGGCCATGGGTGACGGCTTCACCTGGCGGTCCCGCGACCTGGACCAAAGCGCCGACCTGGCACGGGCGCTGTGGGAAGACGCCAAGGAAGTTCTGGCTTCAGATGAATATGACGTGGTCGTGCTGGACGAATTCACCTACCCAATGCACTATGGCTGGATTGACACGGAAGAGGTTGTCGAGGCGCTCAAGAATCGGCCCGAAATGCTCCACGTTATTATCACCGGGCGCCACGCTCCCGAGGCCCTGGTGGAATACGCGGACCTGGTGACGGAAATGAACGTGGTAAAGCACCCCTACCAGAGCGGAATCAAAGCCCAGCCTGGTATTGAGTTCTAAATTACCGGCATCCAGGTCCTGCCTCCGCCTTACCCCCAACTAAAATCAGGAGACAGCCATGACCATTTCCCCACTGGTTGACACTACCGTCGATGGTATAACTCCTCTGAATGAGGCGGCCATGGCTGCGGCCCGGGCCAGGCAGGATACCCTGACCAAGCCCCTGGGCAGCCTGGGACGACTGGAAGACCTTTCGGTCATGCTGGCCGGTATGTTTGGCGATGCCATACCCAGGATCAGTCGGAAATCGGTAATTCTGGCTGCGGCAGACCACGGTGTTGTCGCCGAGGGTGTCAGCGCCTATCCCCAGGAAGTCACCCCGCAAATGGTCTACAACTTTCTTCGCGGCGGCGCCGGCATTAACGTCCTGGCCCGCCATGCCGGGGCGAATATCGTCATCCTGGACGCTGGCGTGGCCGCCGACCTGGAACCTAATCCGCTGCTGAGGTCGGTCAAAGTGGCCTACGGTACGGCAAATATGGCCGTGGGCCCTGCCATGACCCGCGAGCAGGCAATTCGATGCCTGGAAATTGGTATAGATGCTGCCCGTGAACAGATTGGTGAAGGGGCAGACCTGATCGCCTGCGGTGACATGGGCATTGGCAACACCACCGCTTCCAGTGCGATAACCTCCGTGGTCACCGGGGCCGACCCTGCAGTTACGACGGGCCGCGGCACGGGACTGGACGACCCGGGCCTGGAGCACAAAGTCGAAGTGATCCGGAGGGCTATTGAAGTCAACCAGCCAGACCGTGCCGACGGCCTGGACGTATTAGCCAAAGTCGGAGGCCTGGAAATTGGAGTGCTGGCCGGGGCCATGCTGGGCACAGCTGCCAGCCACAGACCCGTGGTGGTTGACGGCTTCATTTCTGGTGCGGCGGCCCTGGTAGCCTGGCTGATTTCGCCGGCTGCCCGGGACTACTTCATCGCTGCTCACCAGTCGGTGGAACCGGGCCACCGGGTGGGCCTGGATGCCATGGGTCTGACGCCCCTGCTGGACATGGGCATGCGGCTAGGGGAAGGAACCGGCGCCGCGCTGGCCATGCATTTGATTGAGGCAGCGTCCCTTTGCCTGGCTGAAATGGCAACCTTCGCCGAAGCGGGCGTTTCGGAACGTGACGACGATGATGAGTAGCCGCAGGGAGCAGGCCGGGCACACATTCATGTGGACGCACTGCCAATCAAGGCGGCGGGCCAGCCACCTTTTTCTCAGCGGCCAGCGTTAGGGTAACGTTCATTGGCATCCTTTCTGGCAGCCCTGAGCTTTCTGACTATTTTTCCCGCGCCGAAGGACGCGGATCTTTCCCAGCAAGTCGTCAGCAATTCCCGCGCCTGGTTTCCGCTGGCAGGGCTTCTTATCGGAATTGTGCTGGTGGGGCTGGAATGGCTGCTGGGGTATCTCTTCCCCCCTTTCCTGAACGCTGCCCTCTTGGTGGTCTTCCTGGTAATCGTCAATAGAGCCCTGCACCTGGATGGTCTGATGGACACCTGCGATGGATTATTCGGGGGGCATACGCCGGAACGTCGCCGAGAGATCATGCGTGATTCCAGCGTGGGCGCTTTCGCGGTGGCCGGCGGCGCCAGTGTCCTGCTGCTCAAGTATGCCGCTATGTTATCCCTTCTTGCAACGACTCTTCCTGGCAAGGAAGCGGCGTTGCTGGTCTTCCCGGTGGTTTCCCGCTATGCGATGGTGCTCCAGTTGATGGTGTTTCCCTACGTTCGCACGCCTGGCCTGGGATCACCATTTCACGGCCGCGATGCGCGTCTCCCATCTGTCGTGGCGGCACTTATAGCGGTTGTGGCAGTTGGGGTGTTGGGTGGTTTGGGTGGAATACTGATATTGGCGGCAATATGCCTGCTCGCCCTGGCTCTGGGGCAGATGGCCATGGGGTTGATTGGTGGTTTGACCGGCGACATCTACGGAGCTACTAACGAGTTAACAGAGGTGGGCGCTCTCCTGGCCGCCGTTGCACTATTGCCTCTGGGACTGGTTTCTCCCATCTCCCACCAGGTGAGTACCTACCTTGGCGCTTTCTGAAATGCCTTTTTCCGTAGCCGGTATCCCATTGGATGTGGGAGTAATCCTGCTGGCTGTCCTGTTGGACCTGGTCGGGAGAGAACTGCCGGCGAGACTGCACCCTACCGTCTGGATGGGCCACACCATACGTCTGGTTGAAAGGTCAGCTCCCCGTACCAGGTTTGGCGGGTTGACCGTCGGGGCGTTGATGGCGCTGGTTATTCCCGCCGCCTGGGCCCTGGCAGCCTGGGCAGCGGCGTTGGGCTTGCGGGAACTGCACCCCATAGCTTACCTTCTGGGCGGCGCCTTATTGCTGAAATCCACCTTTGCGGTGGCAATGCTGCACCGCGTCGCTGCCAGGACCCGGTTACTTGTTGTTGATGGAGACATGCCGGCCCTCAGGGAGAATATGCGCTCACTGGTTAGCCGCGACGTATCGGCTATGGGTCCTCAGCAGGCCATCGCTGCCACGGTGGAATCCGTATCTGAAAATACGACCGACAGCTTTATCGGGCCCTGGTTGGCTTTCGCAATTTTCGGCCTTCCCGGCGCATTTGCCTACCGTGCAATCAACACCCTTGACAGTATGGTGGGCTATCGGGGCGAGTACGAATTCCTTGGCAAAGCGGCGGCCAGGCTGGATGACCTGATAAACCTGGCGCCCGCGCGGTTGACCGCACTGCTGCTGGCGGCGGGGAGCGCCCTGCTGCCGGGCCAGCGGGCCGCCAGCGCCTGGCGCATAATGTGGCGCGACCATGCCCGTACGGCCAGCCCCAACGCGGGCTGGACCATGAGCGGGATGGCGGGGGCATTGGGCGTGGCGCTGGAGAAGGAGGGCCATTACCGATTGGGTGATGCCAACCGTCCCCTCGAAGCTGCCGACATTACTCGTGCCGTCCAGTCGATGTATTTCATCGCCGGCCTGGGAGCGACGATAGTTGTGGCTCTGATCCTGACAAAGGACCGGTTCTTCGGCTGAATGAACGGACGTGACCAATTCGGACAGCCTGCCCCTCGCCCGGTTCACGGGGGAATCCGGCCAGCGCAGTTGAGGGCGCTGGGGCTGGACCCGTCCCAAGTTCTGGATTTCAGCGCCAGCGTAAGCCCCCTGGGCCCGCCCGAGGGCCTGTGGAATGCCCTGCAAGGGATCGACCTCACTGCCTATCCTGACCCCGAGTGCCTGGAGTTGAAAGAGGCGCTGGCGGAAATTCACCGGATAGGTACCGAACAGATTCTTGTGGGCAATGGCTCCACTGAATTGATACACCTGCTGGCACGGTCATATCTCAGCCAGCCTGGAGGTCGCGCCGAGCGTTCCGTACTGCTTTTGACTCCTACCTACGGGGAATACTCCGGCGCTTGCTCGCTGGAAGGATCGGAGGTCCTCGAAATTGAAGCCTGCCGGTCCAGGGAGTTTGCCTGGCCGCTGGATGAGGTTGCTGAGATAATTCATACCCGGAGACCCGTCCTGACGTTCCTCTGCAATCCCAACAATCCCACCGGAGTTTACCTGGGTATGGAAGAGGTTGCCGGCCTGTCCCATGTTGCCTCAAGTTCAGGAACCATTCTGGTTTTGGATGAGGCATACGTGAATTTTGTTGAGGACCGGTGGGACGCAACATCGTTGCTGCGAGGAGACGCCGGGGATAGCCTTGTCCTGCTTCGCTCAATGACCAAGGACTACGCGCTTACCAGCTTACGGCTTGGCTATGCGCTGGCTTCCCCTGAGGTCGTTTCCCGGCTGGCCCGGCTGCAGCCGGACTGGAGCGTCAACGGCCTGGCTCAGGCAGCCGGACTGGTCGCCCTTGCCGACACGGAATACCTCCCGGCTGCTCGGCTGGCCATGAGGGAAGCAAAGGAATTTTGTGTGGACAGCTTCCAGCAGATGGGATTGCATCCGTTGCCTTCCACAGCCAATTATCTCCTTGTGGAAGTTGGCGATGGCACCGTGTGGCGGGAGAGACTGATGAGCCAGGGAGTATTCGTTCGCGACTGCGCTTCATTTGGCCTTCCGGACTGCATTCGCATAGGAATTCGCGCCATGCCTGACTGCGAAAGACTGGTTGAAGCCATGATTTCCCAGATGGAATGAAAAGCAGCATTGAGGAAGTAACAGCCGACTTCGCGTATCCTACGGTGAGGTAGCCGATAGTTAAAGAATTGGGCAGCAGGTGAGGAGAACGGTACCCATGGGCAACATTTACATTGTGCGCCACGGTGAAACCATGTGGAACGCCGAGGGCCGCATTCAAGGGCACACAGACATTGAACTGACGGAGCGAGGAAAGGAACAAGCTCGGGCGACGGCCCGTCGGCTGGCGGACGTCCGGTTTGACGTAGCCTACTCCAGCGACATGAGCCGTACCCGGGAAACTGCGCTGATTATCCTGGGCGAACGCGAAATTCCGCTCCATTCAGTGCCGGAACTTCGGGAGTATAATAAGGGCGTCTTCGAAGGGTTGACCCCCGAGGAATACCGCCATAGGTTTCCCGAATTTTATCAAGCGTCCCTGGTCAACGACCTGGATTTCGCGCCCCCGGGGGGCGAGACCATCCGGCAGTGCCAGGCCCGCATGTCCGGCTTCGTAGGCATGTTAAGGTACAAGCACCCAGACGAAGATGTGCTGGTCGTTGGACACGGCGGTTCGCTTCGCAGCGGTATTGTGGCCCTGCTGGACCTGCCCCTGGAGTCCAACTGGAAATTTGTTATGAACAACTGCGCCCTTTCTCTAATTCGTTTCTACCCCAACAACGCGGTAATGCATCTGTACAACGACACCTCCCACCTGGCGGAGGTTTAGGTCTGGCGCCGAAGGGCTTCCAAGGAGTAAGAGGTAAGCCTCCCCGCCCGGGATGACAGAAGTTGAGCAGTATGAATCACCCCAACAAACCTATGGGCAAAGTCTTGATGGTGCAGGGCACCGCTTCCCACGTGGGGAAGAGCGTGTTGGTGTCCGCCCTTTGCCGCATTTTCCGGCAGGACGGTTTTCGGGTTGCTCCCTTCAAGGCCCAGAACATGTCCAACAATTCGTATGTAACCCGGGATGGCGGGGAGATAGGCCGCGCCCAGGCGGTGCAGGCTGAAGCCGCCGGCGTGGAGGCACGGGTGGAGATGAACCCGGTGCTGTTGAAGCCGGAAGCCGACCATATCGCCCAGGTCGTTCGGATGGGGCGCCCCTTGGTCTCCGCCCGGGTGAAGGACTACTTTGGCCTTAAGGCCCAGCTATGGGAGTCAGTAAGTTCTTCCCTGGACACTCTCCGCAGTGAATATGACATTGTCGTTATAGAGGGCGCGGGCAGCCCTGCCGAAATTAACTTGAAAGCCACCGAAATCGTCAACATGCGGGTGGCCTTGTATGCCCATTCCCCGGTGCTGCTGTGCGGCGACATCGACCGGGGTGGGGTTTTTGCTGCCCTGGTGGGAACGCTGGAACTGCTGGAACCCCATGAGCGGGAGGTCATTAAGGGTTTCATCATCAACAAATTCCGGGGCGATGCCAGCCTGCTGACCGATGGGCTGACCATGCTGGAGGACCGCACCGGTATTCCGGTTGCCGGCGTTGTGCACCACTACCGGGACATCCACATTCCCGAGGAAGACTCAGTGGCGCTGGAAATACCTTTGAGGTCTGCCGGCGAGGGCCAGACGGCGACACTGGATATAGCGGTAATCCAGTTGCCACACATTTCCAACTTTGATGACTTTGACCCCCTGGCCCGAGAACCCGGGGTTGCCTTGCGCTACGTCAGCAGTGCCATGGAACTGGGAAAACCTGACCTGATTATCTTGCCCGGCAGTAAGACCACCATCCCTGATCTGGACTGGATGAACTCACGGGGATTGAGTCACGCCGTGAAGGAGCTCAATAGCGAAGGTACGGCCATAGTGGGCATCTGCGGCGGCTACCAGATGCTGGGGCAGCATTTGTACGATCCGGAGGGTGTTGAGTCTGCCGTTCCAGAAATGGAGGGACTGGGGCTTCTTCCGCTTACGACCGTTTTTGCCGGTACGAAAGAGACGCACCGGATTCACGGAGAGGTAGTTGAGGCCTCGGGGCTGTTGAAGTCTGCTGCCGGCGCTCCCTTAACCGGCTACGAAATTCACATGGGACGCACAGTTGGTGAGGGTGTGGCCTTGCCGTTCAGGATCAACGACCGGACCGACGTTGCGGTGACCCCGGATACTGCCTTCGACGGGGCAATGGACGGGGCTGGAAGGGTGTTGGGGACATACATCCATGGCCTGTTTCACAACGGCCAGTTGCGCCGCGCCATCCTGGAAGAGCTGGCCCGCCGGAAAGGGATTTCCCTTTCCGGCGCGTCTGAATTGGGAGTAATGGACACCGAGTTTGACAAGTTGGCGGAGTGGGTACGGGGCAGCCTGAACATGGACTTGATCTACGAAATCGCTGACCTGGACCGCAGCTTCGACCTGATTGGATCTGCTTAAATGCCTGGGAAGGTGACCCTGGTGCTGGGCGGCGTCCGTTCCGGCAAGAGCGCCTTCGCCGAAAAGCTGGCAGAACAGTCTGGCCAATCGGCGCTCTACGTCGCGACCGGACAGGCCTTTGACGAAGAAATGGCAGACCGCATCCGCAGGCACCGGGAACGCCGGCCGTTCCACTGGCAAACCCTGGAAGAACCGCTGGCGCTGTCGGAAAAGCTGGGCCCCTTCCTCGACCAACATCGCGGCGTCAGCGTTTTGCTCCTGGATTCGGTGGATGTCTGGGTCTCCAACATGCTGATGGCCCGGGAAGACGTAGAACCGGAGGCCACCGAAAAACTTGCCCTGGAATCACTTGAATCAATAGTTAGTCTTTGCCGCCGACAAACAAAGCAGGTCGTGCTGGTTAGCAGCGAAGTTGGGCTTAGCCCCGTCTCCCCCAACCGTCTGGGCCGCCAGTTCCAGGACTTGCTGGGAACGGTGAATCAGCGGGCGGCTGCCCTGGCCGACGAGGTATACCTTGTGGTGGCGGGAATTCCGGTGAAGATAAAGACGGAGTAATTCTGGCCCGCAACGATTGGGCTATAATGTCTCGCAGCAGAAAAAGGGTATTTTCTAGCTGCAGTACGAGCTTTCAATGGGGATGGATCCCCAGGTTAGTGAAAGACCACCACATTCGGCAATTGGGTTTTGTCTGCGTAGAAACTGTTGAACCATCAATTCCAAAGTCGAGTGGACTCCACACTCTCACATTTGTCACCCTCCTGCATTGGCTCCGCCACTGTCCGCGCCCCCGGGGTGTGCGGCGAGTTGGCCCAGGGGCTGCTGGGCTCCAGCTACTTCCTGGTAACTTGCCCAGTCGATTTTTTTGCCAGGGTTCGGGTTGACCTGTACGGCGATCCCCTGGGCATAAATGTGCCTCCTCATTGTTCCAAGACCGCGACAGCAGTACTTCGGACTCTGGAACACCTGGGCTATGCTCATCTTGGCGCGCACATCGCTATTTCCAATCCCATCCCCCGCAGCAAGGGCTTTGGCAGCAGCAGCGCCGACTTGTCTGCCGCAATTGCAGCCACTGGGTTGGCCCTGGGCATTGAACTTGCTCCCGCACAGATCGGTAAGCTGGCGCTCAAGGTCGAACCCACCGACGGCGTAATGTTCCCAGGCATAGCAATGTTTGACCACCGAGACGGGACTCTGGTCGAGCAGTTGGGGCCTCCTCTGGCAATCGAGATCGTTGCCCTGGACTTCGGAGGCGAAGTGGACACGCTGGCCTTCAACCAGGTTGACCGGAGCTCCCAATGGGGGGCGGTGCAGGAGGAGACCAGCGGGGCTTTGTCGCTGGTTCGGGAAGGCTTAAGGTTGGGCGATCCCTGGGCGCTTGGGCGGGGCGCGACGAAGAGCTCGCTGGCCGCCCAGAATGTTCTGTTCAAGCCTCGGCTTCACGATGTCATCGCCTTTGCCGAGGCAGTGGGCGCGGTCGGTGTCAATGTGGCCCACAGCGGGACCGCCATCGGGGTGCTGCTGGACGCCACCCAGCGGCGGGGCAAGTCCACATTCCGGCAAGCCCGCCAGGCATTTCCGGAGGCAGAAGCCGTCTATCACCTGCGGTTGCTGGGAGGCGGTGTACAGCGGGTATGAGTTTATGCTGCTATTGCCTCGACTTCGGATATAATCCGTTCCAGCTGCAATCCCTGTCCGGTCAATAACAAAGACAAGAATCAAGGAGCATTCCCCAATGGCAATACACAACCTGGCAATCATTGGCGGTGACGGCATCGGGCCTGAGGTGGTGGCCGAGGGCAAGAAGGTCCTGGACTATCTGGCGAATAATACCCCAGACCTGGGTTTCAATTACACTGAATTTCCCTGGGGTTCTGCCTACTACCGCGAGACGGGCAGGATGATGCCGGAGGACGGCCTGGATCAGGTGGCAGCCAATGAAGCCATCCTGTTCGGCGCCGTGGGCGATCCGGACATTCCGGACCACATAACCCTGCAGGGTCTCCTGTTGCCCATGCGGCGGGCTTACGACCAGGGTGTCTGCATCCGTCCAGCGTACTTGCACCCGGGCGTGACGTCGCCACTGGCCGGCAAGAGCGCGGGGCAGGTTGACCTGGTCATTTTCCGTGAGAATACCGAGGGTGAATATGCGCCGGTGGGCGGCCGACTCTATCCCGGCACCCCCCACGAAACGGTCATGCAAACCAATGTGTTCACCCGCCGTGGCACAGAGCGTATCATCCGCGCTGCCTTTGAGTATTGCATTCGCCGCGGCAAGCGAATGAAGGTGACCTCCGTCACCAAATCCAATGCCCAGGCCTTTGGAATGGTCTTCTGGGACGAAGTTTTCGATGCGGTGGCTGCTGAGTATCCCCAGGTGGAGACCGAGTCGCTATTGGTTGACCGAGTGGCAATGGACCTGGTGCGGTGGCCCGAGGACTTCGACGTGATGGTGGCCTCGAACCTGTTTGCTGACATTATTTCCGACATAGCCGCAGTGGTAACCGGCAGCATGGGCCTGGCGCCCAGCGCCAACATCAACCCCGAACGCGAGTTTCCTTCCATGTTTGAACCCGTTCACGGGGCGGCATTTGATATTACCGGCAAGGGTATAGCCAACCCTCTGGCCACCATTTCCGCCGTGGCGATGATGCTGGACCACCTCGGAGAATCCGACACTGCCAGGCGAGTGGACGGAGCGGTGGTCCGCAGCCTGGAGGAACGCCGGGTTATGACGCCGGACCTGGGTGGGACCGCCACCACGTCGCAGGTTGGAGACGAGGTTGTGAGGTTGCTGGGCGGCGACTGAAAAACACTCGGCAACATTGTCCGCCGAGCTACCATCATTCTCCACACCATCGCTACGCCATTGTGGGTGTTATGCCGCAGAAGATTTCCGGCCCGAGGGTGTGGGGGCCCATCCGAGGCAGTCTTCCTGCGGAATTCGTTTGAAGCTATGGATTGTCGCTGCTGTCGGCTTGCCATTCATACCTTGTGCTTACTGGGAAAAGCCGCTTATAATCTTTGCCAAACTGTATTGTCCTACAAGGGGGAAAAGCCGTGAGTACAGGTCAGACCAGCAGCCAGGCCGGTGAGTTGTTAGCCTTCTTCCAAGGAGAATACGTTCCTCTGAGCCAGGCCAAGGTCAGCGTTATGACTCACGCACTGCACTACGGCACCGGAGTATTCGAAGGTATTCGCGGCAACTGGAATGAAGAACAGGGAGTAGTAAATATCTTCCGCCTGCGAGAGCATTACGAGCGGCTGCTTCGGGGCGCCCGCCTGCTCATGCTCAACATTCCCTACTCCGTTGCAGAGCTTTGCGACATCACCGTGGAACTGGTGGAACGCAATGAACACAGCCAGGACATTTATGTTCGTCCCCTGGTGTACAAGAGCGCCGAAATGGTGGCGAACCTGAAACTTCAGGACCTGGAAAGCGACTTCACTCTTATCACCGTGCCCTTTGGCAACTACCTGGGTTCCGACCTGCTGCACTGCTGCACTTCTTCCTGGCGCAGGGTGGACGACCCCATGATTCCCGCCCGCCTCAAAATCTGCGGCATCTACGTCAACAGCATTCTGGCCAAAACGGAAGCAACTCTGGCCGGTTTTGACGAGGCCATTATCCTCAACCAGGACGGCCACGTCTGTGAAGGTTCGGGGGAGAATCTCTTCGTCATCTCCGATGGCCGAATTATTACTCCCAGCCTGGAGGACAATGTCCTGCCGGGGATAACGCGGGACACGGTAATCGAGTTGGCCGAGACTGAACTGGGGCTGAAGGTGCAGGAGAGGAGCATAGACCGCAGCGAACTCTACCTGGCTGACGAGGTATTCCTCACCGGCACCGCTGCCCACCTCACCCCCGTAGTGGAACTGGACCATCGCCTTATTGCCGACGGCAAGGCAGGCCCGGTATCCAGCAAGCTCCAAAAGATGTACTTTGACATTGTCGTCGGGCGCAACGAGAAATACCGCCACTGGTGCACCCCTGCGTCGCCCCGCCTGGTGACCGTCTAGGCAAGTCAGGGCCCTTCTCCCGACCCCAGATTCTCCAACCCGCTTTGGAGGTTGATGGAGATACCGCTGCCCTCTCCACTGAACTGGGAGCTTCTGGCGGTGGCTGTATTCCTTGCCATAGTTTCCTATATGGTGGGCAGCCTTTCGCCCTCCTACGTGGTGGTCCGCCGGCGCTTGGGACGGGACATAAGGCAGTTGGGCAACGGCAATGCCGGGGCAGAGAACGTGTCCCGCATCGTTGGCATCGGGCCCGCCGTCCTGGTCGCGATCATTGATATTGCCAAAGGGCTGTTGGTAGTTGTTGTTGCCCGCTGGCTTTCACCTCCGTCAACCATGGAACCGCATTTGGCAGGAGGGTTGTCGAGTGACGGGTTCCGAAATGGGATTGTGATGGCGGCGGGTGTTGCAGCGGTCGTCGGCCACAGTTGGTCACTCTACCTAAAAGGCGCCGGAGGGCGCGGCGGCGCCACCGCAGCGGGAGCCCTGTGCGGCATAGTTACCATTCCAGCGTTGCTGATCGCCGTACCAGCCCTTTTGCTCCTGTGGCGCCACCGCAGTTCTACGTGGAGACTTGCTACCTTTTTTGTTGGGACAGTGTTGATTACCGCCCTCATGGGATATCTGAACTTTTTTGGTTACTCACTCTTTTGGGCCGACTATGCGGTTACCCTGCCAGTAATGGTGGGAGTATTTCACTTCGCCAGTCTCAAGAGGCAAGTGTCCCCCGCTCCGGTCCTGCCCGGCCAATGACGACAACTACTCTTGCCCTGCCCCGGCGTTGGGTTCAAGGCTACAAAACCATGTGGGTTTTTCCCCAAAGCTATTTCCTTCGCGGAACTAGTGGCCCTGCCGAAGGTGGTTCGTGTCCTCCATCGGCGAATGACGCCAGGTTTACAGGCTGATGTGGATCGTTATTGCTCTGGTAACGGCAGCCACGCTGGCTGTTGTCGACCTGGCCGACAAGCGCCTACTCGACCGGCACCTTCCCAGTTTAGACTGCCTGTATGCCTGGGTGGCTTTCGCCCTGGTTGTTTACGTAGTTGGGGCAATCGCCATTTTTGGTATTCCCAACGATACATCGCCCCCTTATATCTTTGCTGCGCTGGTTTCGGGCCTTACCCTGGGAATAGGCTATGCACTGCTTTTCGTAGCCCTGAAGGTGGACGAAGCATCCCGCGCCGTAGCTATTTCCCAGGTCTATCCAATAGTCGTGGCGCTTCTGGCCGTGCCGTTTCTGGGTGAACAGCTCAATACCTTTCAGTGGGCTGCAATTCTGCTGGTGGTCCTGGGCACCATCCTGATTTCCCTGCCAGCGTCTCCCGGTGGGCTGGTCGCGCCCCGACTGTCCCGGGGCGTTCCGGCATCGGTGGCCAGCGGGCTGTTCCTGGGCGTGGGAATTTTCTTCGCCAAGGTAGCCCTGGAAGAAAGCTCCCTAGTAACTGTGTTTATCTATCAGCAGGTGGGTACGCTCCTGGCCTTTCTTCCCTTTTGCCGGCCCCGTGTCTGTATGCAACTGGTGGCCTCGATGCGAAACCCCCAGACGGTGGTCCTGCTGTCGGTGGGTGAAGGTCTGTTGCCGATTGTGGTCGTTGGCGGCGCCCTGCTGGCCACCAAACTGGGACCGGTGTCGCTGGTTAGCGCTTTCCTGGCTACAACGCCCATGTTTGTGTTTGTTATCGCTACTACACTGAGTCAAGGGCGCTGGCAACTTATGCAGGAAGCCATCCACCGGCAGGCCCTGGTTATGAAGCTGGCGGCCATTTCCATGATTGTGGCGGGTGTGAGCGCGCTGGGACTTTTCTAACTCAAGGGAAGGACACAGCAAACTCAACGTCCACGTGGCAGAAAGAAATGTGGATTTGTCCGCTCTCCAGCCGAGTGTAATCCGCCATCCCCCAGGTAAACCTATGGTAAGGCCGGTTTGACAGTTTTACGGTACTGTTCCACAATCCAGTTCAAATTTTCCTTTGGCTATGCCTAAACTGGGAGGACTCTATGGGCTGGTCCAGTCACCACAAGAACGGGCTGATCTACTATAACCCCCAACAGAGCTACCGCGGCTACACGCTGGTGGCCACCAATCGGGGCGGTTCCTTTGCCAACCTTATAGACATGGAAGGCCGCATTTGCCATCGCTGGTACCATCCGGAGGAGATCGTCTACGGCTACCTGCTGCCGAACGGGCACCTGCTGTTTCGCAGTCGGACGGCTCGAAACGAAGGTGAGGGCCCCCAGTTTGGCGGCCGTTCCCTGTCGCTGTTCGAACTGGACTGGGACGGCAATATCGTGTGGCAGTACCGCAGCCCCGATATGTACCTGCACCACGACTTCGAGCGACTGCTGAATGGCAATACCCTGGTCCTGCTCTGGTCGCCGGTGCCGGCCGAGCTGGCGGCGGAAGTAAAAGGAGGATACGATTCAGACGGCGAAGAGGAGATGTGGGGCGATGTTGTCCAGGAAATAACTCCCGACGGCGAGGTTATCTACGAATGGAAGTCGTGGGATTTCCTTGACGTGGACGAGGACATAATCTGCCCGATGGAAGGCCGCCACGAATGGTCGCACCAGAACGCCCTGAACGTTACTCCCGAGGGTGACCTGCTGGTCAGCTACCGCCAGACCAGCACGGTGGGAATCGTAGACAAAGCCACCGGCCATTTCCGCTGGAAGTGGGGCCCCGGTGAAGTGAACCACCAGCACCATCCCACGTGGCTGCCCAGCGGCAAAGTAATGATTTTCGATAACGGCTGCCACCGCCGGGGCGCCAGTCGCTCCCGCATCATAGAGGTGGACCCTGAAACCAACGAAACAGGATGGGAGTACACGGGTACGCCGGACATATCCTTCTTCAGCTATAACATCAGCAGCGCCGAGCGGCAGCCCAACGGCAACACGGTAATCTGCGAAGGTGCCCCGGGACGCATCTTCGAGGTGACCCAGTCAGGACAGATAGTGTGGGAGTATGTCAGTCCATTTTACGGGGAGGGTGGAGGCCCAGCGCAGAATGGGGTATTCCGCGCCCACCGCTACGGACCCGACCATCCTGCGCTTATCGGGAAAGACCTGGACCCGGCCCGTTTTGCCAACCTGAACCGCCTGTATGGGACGGAATGACCGCCTACGAGTGACAGGGCAGATAAACAGATACACTACCATCTGACAGGCGACGTAAACCCTTTATCGAGATTTTTCGTTGAAAACACTAGAAATGGGAGCAACTTATTATGGGTAAGCTGGACGACAAGGTAGCTCTGATAACAGGTTCCGGCCGCAACATAGGCCGGGCCACGGCCCTAAAGTTTGCCGAGGAGGGGGCTGACATAATAGTCAACGCCCGCAGCAACCGGGAGGAGGCGGAAGCCGTTGCCGAGGAGGTACGGGCCCTGGGCCGCCGCGCCCTGCCCGTGCTGGCCGATGTTTCCAACAAGGAACAAGTTGACACCATGGTCAAGATGGCCCTGGACGAGTTTGGCCGCGTCGACATTCTCCTGAACAACGCCGCCATTCGTCCCCACAAGCCCTTTCTGGACTTGACACAGGAAGATTGGGAGTATGTTCGGGGGGTGGTGCTGGACGGAGCATTCTATTGCACCCAGGCGGTGATGCCGTCCATGGTGGAGAACAACTTTGGCCGGGTGCTCTTCTTCACCGGAGACGGCGCCTGGGCCGGGGGCGCCGAGCGCGGGCACGTTTCGGCCGCCAAGATGGGCCTCGTGGGCTTTAGCCGGAGCCTGGCGACCGAGTTTGCGCCCCACAACGTGCGGGTAAACGTGGTATCTCCCGGCAGCATTGACACCAGCCGGGCCAACCCCGAATGGTACCCGGGCAGTAACCCGCCAAACGCTTCTGGCATCCCCCTGGGTCGTCAGGGCAAGACCGACGAAATAGCTGCTGCCTGCCTCTTCCTGGTCAGCGACGACGGCGGCTTCATAACGGGACAAACCCTGCACGTTAATGGTGGAGCTGCGTTCTTCTAGAGAACGGCAGGTTTTCGGTTTACTACAAGAATGGGGGCGAGAACTTGACTCGCCCCCATCGTCATTGGTGTTTACTAAAGCACGACCGCTGCCGGCCAAATCGTTTTAGTCCCTGAACCGGAACTCCTTCAAGTCCGACGGGATGATCAGTTCCGCCTCGGTTAGTTCCTGAATTTCCTCAGGGTTCCAGCCCGGCGCATGCTCGCGAAGTTCAAAACCGTCGGGTGTAACCTTGAATAACCCGAGGTCGGTGGCTACAAGGGTTACCACGCCCGGGGCGGTAATAGGCAGAGCGCAACGCTTCAACATGCGGGGCTTGCCTTCCCGTGTCGTGTGTTCCATGGCTATGAAGACCTGCTTGGCGCAGGCGGCCAGGTCCATTGCTCCACCGATGCCGCCGCCCTTGCGGTTGGGAATCCGCCAGTTGGCGAAATCACCATTCTCAGCCACTTCGTAGGCTCCCATCACCGTCACATCCACCATGCCGCCTCGGATCAAGGCAAAGGAGTCTGCATGGTGCACGATGGCCATTCCGGGTATAGGTACCACGTTCTGTCCCCCGGCGTTAACCAGATGCCTGTCTTCTTCACCGGCAGGCGCCAGCGGACCGTAGCCGATCACCCCATTCTCGGAGTGGAAGATTAGATCCTTGCCAGGATCAATATAGTTGGAACACAGTGTGGGCATTCCCACACCCAGATTCACAATCCAGTCGTCCTGAAACTCCATGGCCAGCCTGTCGCACATGGCCTGGCGCTGCAGCTTGGGCTTCTCTTCAGCCATCTTGGTTCCTCCTTGAGGGAACTTGCGGTTAATGCGAAAGTTCTGGCTTAATCAAATATGCCGTCGGGCGGAATCTTGACCAGGCGATTCACGTAAACGCCGGGCACGTGAATCTTGTCCGGGTCCAGTTCCCCAACCGGCACAATCTCGTCCTCAATTTCAACCACCGTGATCCGGGCTGCCATTGCCATAATCGGATTGAAGTTGCGCTGTGCCAGCCGGAACTGCAGGTTGCCGAACTCATCGGCCCTCCAGGCCCTGATCAGCGCGTAGTCGGCGTGCAGTGGGTACTCCAGCACGAAGGTGCGCCCGTTAATCTCCCGGTGTTCTTTTCCCTCTGCCAGTTCAGTACCGACACTGGCGGGAGTGTAGAAGGCGCCAATTCCCGAAGCCGCTGCGCGAATGCGCTCGGCCAACGTACCCTGGGGTACGGTCTCGGCTTCTATCGTCCCCTCGTTGTACATCCTGACAAAGGGACTAATCTGGGAAGGATGGGTCGGCGAAGTGAAGGCGGCATACATCATCTTTACCTGGCCAGCTTCGATCAGGGTGCCCACGTCCACCTTTTCATCCAGGCTGCCACAGTTGTTAGAAATACCGGTCAAGTTCTTGGCGCCCTGCCGGTGAAGGGCGGCCAGCAGGTTGCGGGGTACACCCACGCCGCTGAAGCCGGGTGACATGAACGTTGAACCGTCGGGAACGTCGGCCAACGCTTCGTCAAAAGTCTGGTAGATCTTGTTTTTCATCTATGCCTGCTCCTGGAGGACTTTGTGCCCTACATACTACCGCAGACCGCCACTCCTTGCCACATTTTGCCGCGGTTTCACCCACCGTCAGATATGTAGAGGACTTCTCACCCCTTGACAAGGAAGCCGATTAGCAGAAGAATCCATTGGGTAAACCCAGCGCCGTTTCAAATCGCAATCAGAATGGGAGGGCTAGTATGGCTGCTGAGCACCGGACCCATCTTTACGTAGGAATCGCCGGCGAGGGACCGTTGATTGAGGGAATTGGAGAGCCCAGGCCTCTGGGCAGCGGTGGCCTTTATCGCCAGGCCAATGGCGAGGACGAGTGGCAGAGTGTTACCAAGGGACTGCCCGGGGAGCCCCAGATCAGGGCCCTTGCGGTCCATCCCGACAATCCTTCGGTAGTGTTCGCCGGCACCCAGGCGGGAGTCTTCCGCAGCGAGGACCGGGGAGACCACTGGGAACGCACGGACTCTCCCGAGGGAGACGTCTGGTCTCTGGCAGTCCACCCCCAGGACTCGTCCATCATGTATGCGGGCTACGACAAGTATGTCATCTGCCGCTCCGATGACGGAGGGGCCACCTGGCGGAAGGGCAACACCGCTGACATAAGCTTCCCCCACATCACCATGAACCCCTATCCCATCTGCAAGCGGGTAATAGGTCTGGCCATAGATGCCCATCACCCCCAGGACATCTACGGCGCCATCGAGGTGGGCGGCCTGATCGCCAGCCGGGACGGCGGCGACAATTGGGAGTCCATCACTGACGGCCACTACACCAGAACCGGCCCGGTGGACCTGCACGGCGTCCAGGTAAACCCCAAGGCGCCGGGGCTGGTCTACATAATCACGCAGCTGGCGATGTTCCGCAGCCGCAATCGGGGCAGCAATTGGGAGTTTGTGGAAATCGATGAAATGTTCCCCGGCGGCAGCTACTGCCGTGACCTGGTAGTGGCCCCCGACGACCCCAACACCATGTACCTGGCGGCCGGTGCCGGTGGCGGAAGCTCCCCTCCGGGCACCACGGAAGCCGGGGTGCTGGTGCGCAGCCGCGACGCAGGCGAAAACTGGGAGAGGGTTGAGCTGGGCGAAGTCGCCCCCAGCCGGATGTTCCAGATAGCCATCGACCCAAAGGCTCCCCATAATGTCTACTGCACCGACCGGGACGGCCTGGTATTTCGCAGCAACGACCGTGGCGAAACCTGGAGTAAGACCCAGGTTCCCGGGGAAATGTCCCGCGGCCGCCACGTTTATCCTATGGTTTGCGGCTGATCTGCCCGCAACTTAAGCGAAGGGAAGGGGTGTCTCGAAGATTTGTCCGGCTCCCTTCCCCTTTGTCTTCATATCTTCTTACAGGAAAGCGAGGTTCCCATTGACATCCGCAGCATTAGAACGCGCCACCTACCGGGTTTCGGACCAGGACCTGGAGTACATGGTACTGGATCGCGGTGAACTTCCCGACGCCTTTCAGGGTTACCAACAGGTCCGGGTGGGTGTTCTGGATAACGAAAACATGGCAGCCCACGGGTTCGCCGGCAGCACCGCGGCCCGTTTCAGCGACGCCGGCCGTATAACCGGCTATATGCGGGAATTTGGCCCTACGTCGGAAATGAACGTTTTCGACGGTTTTAACTTTGTCGGCTCAACAGTGGCCCACCTGTTCGACAAACCGGAGTCCGTCACCGCCTGGATGCACGACATATTCCTCAAGGACTTCGAAGGCAACGTGGGTGAAAGTGTGGGCGAGGGCCACCAGCTTATTTCGGTTGACCGCCTGGACCCTTCAGGCTTCTTCGACGAAGCAGTGGCGCTGAAGGCGATACAGGGTGGTCCCCAGGGTGTCGTTTCTTCGACGGTCATCGATTTCCGGGTGGGAAGAATCCTCGGAGTGGCATTTGTGGGCACCGTGGGCAACCACGACCGCCTGGATTTGGCCAACCAGTTGGCCCTGGCGCTGGAGAAGCGCATAGTACAGGTGGTGCTGGGGGCAATTTAGGGGGTTACCTTATCTGCCGGCTGCGCTGGTGGGAATAGGGGGCTATCCTATGGCGCCGAGTTCCTCTGCCGCGTCTGAGAGCCGCCAGTTGTCCTTGGGCGCTTTCCATTTGGCCAATCAAGTCCAGTAGATCCGGGATATACGGGTAATCGTGCTCGTTCTCCCACAGCCTCTTCTCAACGTCATGAGGAAATTCTTCGTAATATGCTATGGCGGCTTCCATGTCCTCCATGCTCAACCAGTCGCGAAGCCACAAAGAGCTTTCTCTTTGTCTCCCTCATAAAGTTTTTAATAGCCTATAAACACCCATACCGGCAGACCCATGTTCCGCGGATGCGCACCGTCGTCGTAGTCATAATCCTCCAGGAACTTGGCCTACCATTTGTCCTTAAAGAACAGAGCCATGTCTGAAGCGCCTCCGACGAGAGCTTGGGTGTTACCTCTTCTTTCGTAATTTCAGCATAGTGATAGTTTGTCGTTGACCGAGGTATAGGGAGGTGGTAGGTTAGGGCGAAACGTCCATTTAGGTTCGGGAAAATGTTGAGAAATGGAGGCAGAGGTAAGTTCTGTGGAATTGGATGACCGCTTGCAAATTGTTACGACTCCTACTGCCGCTTGGCTTCTCGATCAAGCAAAAGACTGCCGGTTCCGAATGTTCGTGGGCAGCCCATATGTCAATAATGGCTTATTCGCTCTGACCGACCGAGTTCCTAAAGATACCGACCGCATGCTGGTTACTCGTACTGACCTTCGGGATTTTGCAGTTCGAGCGTCCAATCTGGAGAGTCTTTGTATCTTGGCCAGAGACGGTGTTGCTATCAGGAGCCTTAACAATCTCCACGCGAAAGTGTATGTGCTCGATGATACAGCATTGGTAACTTCTGCAAATGCCACGTTTGCAGGTATGGGTCGTAATTTGGAATGTGGTTTGGCCACGATAGACAAGCAAGTATCAAACCGGTTGGCTGAATCCTTGCTGAAAGGCTTCGGAGCGCGACGTTATCCCCCTTTGGTAAGACTTGAAGAATTGGAGGCCCTACATGACGCAGTAGCGGCCATCAGAGTATCCATGCCGGCCAGTGTTTCGCCCTCGCCCGACGACGATTATTCCGCCGATAGCCTACTTACTATTGAGGCTGACTTTGCCATAGCGGACGATTCGGCCCTGATCGAAAGTCTGTCGGGCTGGAAGAAGTTGACCATGCGGGGAGTCTTGGAAATGCCAGAACATGGGTTCGGAATGTCGGAATTGCTGCCAGTTTGCCAGCCAATGGCTTCAAGAGAATATCCAAATAACAACAGGGTGCGCGAAAAGCTACGTCAGCAACTACAGTACCTTAGAGATTTGGGACTCGTTGAATTCTTGGGGCACGGCATGTATCGCCGGACGATGAATTAATCATTCGAAGAGAATACTGCCAATTTTGTGGACGTATTATAATTGCACTTGACAAACAGATAATTGTGATCAATGATCCCGATCCAATAATGACAAGGAGCGTCAGGGATTATATGTCAGATAGAGAACCGGACAACCATATTGCCGTTTCTGTTCGTGTGGTTCTGGAACGGGATGGCGAGTCGGGTCCCGTGACAGTTTGTGTGGATGCTCGCCTTGGAGAAGGAAGAGTTGAGACAGGAACACTGGAAGAATTTGACAATCAAAACTCTGGAGAGGACGAGAACTTCGAAGACAATAGCCTTTTGCCCAAATACGCCTGCCCCCACTGTGGCTCTGACGAAGTTCGAGGCGACTTTGATACCTTTCAAGTGTACCGCGCGGAGGGCGAAAAGCTGGTCCATCTCAGGTCCGAATTCACTGACCCGGCAGTATTGGCTCTGCACTGCTTAGAGTGCGACAGCCGCATAGAAGTGGATGACCTGGGCGAAATAAGAATAGAATAGTGTTACTTACGCGTGAAAGGAAACGCTGATTACACTATACCTGCGTTATCACAAGAAAAGAGAAGCCCCGGCCACTCTCCTGAGTGGACCGGGGCTTCCTTTTCTGTTGCAGCTATCGCTACTGGCTCATGCTAATTCCGTTTCGTTCCATCAGTTCCTGGACTCTCCGATCCGCCAGCCTGCGGAGCTTGTCGGCATTGGCCCGCTCCTCATCCATACCCCGATAAACGTCGCTCTCGTAGGGGGCCCATGTGTTGGCCAGGCTGCGTAGGGCGGCGCCTTCCCGTTCCACTGCCTCGGAAAGCAGGTCTGAACTCGGCCTCAGGTATGAGACCTGAGAAAGGCCGCGCACGCGGCTTCCAATCTCGCTGAAACGCTGGTTGTAAAGCTGCAGCGCCGATGTGGCGCCCGCGCTGTTGCAATCTCCTTCGGAGCGGACCCACCCATCAAACTCGCCGTGGAAACTGTCCCAGGCATCCATCAATTCCCCAAAGGCTGACACGAAACTGGCCAGCGCTTCGCGGTCATTCTCGCTGAATCCCTCTACCAGGTCTTCCAGGTCCCTTTCTGCCTTTCGGCGTATGGCCCTGGTGCTGTCCAGTGTGTCATCAAAAGTATTAAAGAGTTCGGAATAGTCTGGTAGTTCCCCTCCATTCTCCGGGGATTCGTCGGAGGTTTCGGACGAAGCCTGGGGAGGGTCGCCTCCATTTTCAGCATCGCCGTTTTCTTCCATTTCCTCCATGCTTGTCATTGCCCCGTCGCCGTTGGTGGCTTCGACGGGCTCTTCGGCGTCAGAGGGCTCTTCCCCGCTTCCGTCCATATTGCTGGCTTCCTCCCGGGCGGCCCGGCGCATGGTATCCAGCAGATCACCCAAGGCCTCCGCCTCTGCTTCTGCGGCCTCAATCAACGGGTCCTGCACTGGGTCGGTTACCTTATCGGACGGGACGTCTTCCAGCGTTTCCACGACGGCTTCATGGTCGTCAACAAGGTCCCGCAGCCGGCTCACAATTTCGCTGGCGTCCAGTTCCAGGTGTTCGTCTTCCAGGGCGCTGTAGGAGTCGTAAAACTCATCCCACGCCGTTTCCACCGCAGCCAGCTCCCTGGCAAAGTCCTTGGCGATCTGGCGGTCTTCGGGATCGTCCATTTCTTCCAGTTTATCGACGGCAACCTGGGTCATTCGAAGCAGATCGGCGGCTTCAGCGCGGGTAATCTGCGCGTTTTCCAGCAGCATGGTATTGGCAGGGTTCCAGTTGTCCCGCAAGCCCCTGAGGGAAGCCTCTTCGCTGGCGGCGGCGGCAATCACGTCGTTCGGCAATTCCCGCGCAATTCCCTTGCCGGGCAGGTTACGGGCCAGGCGAGTGATTTTACCAAAATCGCTGGCGAACAGACGAAGGGCAGTCTCGGCTGCTGCCCGGTCGCAGGCATTGATACCGGACCGCCAGCGATCAAATTCAACGTGGAAAGAGTCCCAGTCTTCGTTGATGGACTGCTGGGCTTCGGCATGGTCTTGAATGAGTTCCGGGGATACCGGAATAGGTGTGGGGGATACACTGCCGGACGGATTCGAGCCGGTACTCAGGCTAGGTCCTGATTCAGAGGTAGAGTCCGTCGGCTGGCTCGTGCATGCCAGCGCCAGGACCGCGAGGAGTCCCAGAGAGGAGGAAAATAAAGTACGAAGGATTATCTTCATTTGGTCTCTAACACCCCTGTATTATCGTTGACCAGGCTGTTCCTGAATGCCCCAGACTCAAGTCTCGAGATTGCCGTGCCCAAGCCGTCCGCCGAATCCGCCATAATCACCAGCACGTCCCTGTCGCCAGAGCTGTTAAGGGATATGACGGCCAGGTCTTCCAGCGGAATTCCGGAAGCGAAAGGCGTGGTTAATGTATCGCTGATAAGTATGCCGTTGGCTTCCAGGTATCGCGCCGCGCTGGAGTGTTCGCTGAAGAGACCGAGGTAGACGGTATCTCGGCCTACGTTTTCGGAACCCTGCAGCTGGGCGGTGATTCCCTCACTGGACAGTAATCGCTTCATGGACGCTGCCTTGGTGACCAGACTGGGGTCTTCCACCAGGATGTCCACATCCCCCTGGAAGAACCTGGGAAACTGGGTCAACCGGTAAGTCCGCTCACTCTCGGTCAGGAAGTCAGCTATGTTCGACACCATCCTGGCATTGTCCTTGACGCCGCTGTAGGGGGGAATCATGAAAGTCCAGTCGTAAACTCCCAGGACGTTCCGGTGGGCGCCGATGGCAATGGGGGAACGGGGGTCATTCACCTCGGAAATGCTGGAATAGGTCTGACCTCCGGTGTAGGCCAGCCCCGGACCGGCAGAGTTCAGGGAGCCCGCGTAGTAAAAAGCCACCTCGCTGACGCCTGTGGTAATGGGGTCTGCCTCAAAGTCCCTAACAAAAATTTCGCGGAAATTGGAATCGTATTCATCCAGGTTGTAAAGATAATCGGGCTGGAAGAATATGCCCAGGGGTTCGGACAGGTCGTTCATTTGGAAGAACCGGCCGGGATCGCCAACGAGCAGCACCTTGCCTCCCCCTTCAACGAATTCCAGGACGGCGGCGATTTCGTCGGGCGAAAACCAGGCCACCGGCAGGATCACCAGAAAAGCGTCTGCCTGGCTTAGTTCTTCTGACAGTGTCCCCTGGCTATCAGCATCATAAAAACTGGAGCTATACCCCCTGGCGGATACGCGGGAAAGAAGGATGTTCAGCTCAGCGTAGCCAAAATTGTTGCGATGTGCCGCATCAATTAGCAGATGCCCGCGGGCGTCGGCCCCAACCGGGCTGGAAGCGATGACGGGCTGGTCCGGGTTGTCGACGCTGATCACCGGAACCGACTCGATCCTCTGAAATGCTATATCAGGAAGCGGCGGCGGCGTATAGGTCCCACGGTAAAAAACCAGGAATGCCGCCAACAGAAAGGCAACCAGGAAAACGGGAAGGACGAGAAGTTTCCACACTTTAGTGGTCGGCTCCTACGTATAAGTAATAGAACTGGGGGCGATTCGTTTCCAGGGGCAGGTTCGGGAATTGCCGTTCGGTGGGGATTCCAAAGACACCGTATTCCAGCGGTCGGTTAATGAGACCCGTACCATCCAGCGAAGGCGCAATTTCAACCTGCTTGACGGTCTCGGGATAATCTGAGGCTTCTGCAGTCTGGGCGGGTTCCGCCTGCTCAAGGAGGGAATTGCGGCTCGCCAGAATCTTGAGAAGGTCGACGTCGGACTCGGTCAGGGGTTCGTTGGCGTCGCCGGTGGAAGAGTATATGCGTCGCAAGTCCTGGACAAAGAGGCGGTTCACTTCAACGTTTACGTTGACCAGGCTGTAATTCCTGATTCCAGCCAGTTCTGCCACCTTTTTGTAGGCCTCCGTATCGCTGCCTATTTCATCGACCAGGCCGAGCGCAACGGCTTCCATGCCGGTATAAAGTTTCCCGTCTCCCAGTTCCTCACGGGAAATCTTCAGCCTGTCGCCCCGTTCCCGCACAACCATCTCGACAAAGGCGCCCTTAAGCATGTCGAGGTCGGAGATCCAGTCCCTGCGGGAAACGCCGGTGAGCTTGTAGGGGCCGGAAAAGGCAAACTGCTCGGGAATTTGGGGTGGGAAAATGGGGCCTGTTCCGGCCACCACCCCAACGTTGCCGACCAGGGACGAGGTTTTGGCGTAGGTGTGGTTCACGCCCATGGCCATCATGTAACCGCCACTGGCCATCATGCCGTTAATGACCATCACCACGGGCTTTTCCGCCCGCAGCCTGGCGGTTTCATGGTATAACTGCTCACTGGCAGACGCTCCGCCGCCAGGACTTGCCATTTTGATGACAACACCCTTAATTTCGGGGTTGCGGCGGGAATACTCGAGGAACGAGGTAATTATGGCGGCCGAGTCCTCGGAGATACCGGTGAAAGGAATGTCAATGACTCCGATCTTGGGTTTCGCTGGCAGGGCATAGAAAAATAGCCCGAAACCTATGGCAATTCCCAGGATGGCCAGGATTGGCCCAGCCACATACCAGCTTGTCAGTATTCGTCCCAAACCTGAAAGAACTCGCATTCCTACCTTCGTGTTCCCGCAGTCGGCAAGGCGGGAAATGGTGACCAGCAATCCGGAATCTAACTGAAACTCTGAATCGCTGGCTATCGATGGTATCCTACGTATACATAGGTGTCAACGACTTGGTCAGCCGAGGCAACCAGCCAGAGCCTGTTGCCGCCCGGTCGAGTATCGAGAAATACGCTGCGAGGGCGGTAATGGATTTTCCTCTTCAATTTCCCTTTGCTGGACGAGATTCCAGGACAGAATAGCCAAAGAATTTCAAGAAAATGTGAAGTTCTCGGCGAGTGGCGCACTGGTTGTTTCTGCTGGGGAAGAATGCAGTAAGGAACCAAATGAGGGTTCCATCCCGCTCCCAATCGCCACAATACCTGTAAGCAGTGAACCCTACTTGAGGGGAAATGTTTGATATAAGGAGAAGGCCGGTCTACCTCTAGCTCTATTCAGCGCCAGCCCGCAAATCAAATTTTCGGAACGCCTGCAGCGAAAGGCCGATCAGGGCGGCAATGTAAGCCGCAACAATTGGGATGTACCAGGCGGCGCTTAACAACGTGCTGTCGCCCTGCAATCCCTGGGTTACCCCCCATAGTGTCCAAGCGGTCACTTCCCGGACGGGCCACTCAAGGAATGCTCCCACCGTGTTGGCAATGGGCAGGAGGATGCTCTCCGCGAATACAATCGCCAACCCCACTCCCACGGTGAAGGTGATGGACTGCCTCCAGTGCGCGAGCGCAATCCCCAGCGACAGGTACAGCAAGGAGGCCAGGAAGGATACTCCAATCGCCTGAAGGCCCTCCCGCCAGGCCTGGAATTGGGGCGGCAGGAAGGCTGATAAGGCAGCGGCAATGGCCAGCAATACCACGTGAAAACTCAGCAACAGGGCTGAAGCCAACAGGGTCTTGGCTGCCAGGATACATGCTCTGGGCGCCCCACGGGAGGTCAGTGTCCTCATACTTCCGTTCTGCAAATCAGAGGCGTGAGTAAATGAGGCCAATACTACGGCCAGCAGCGGGGAAACTGCGGAAGCGGAGGCTGCTGCCAATTCAATGAATCCGGAACCGATGAAGGCAGACGTCCAGCCGACTTCCTGGATCACCTTAACCAGAAGGACGAGGCAAGGAATTACCAGGCTCAGCGCAGCCAGAACCAGAAAGGGCAGGCGCCGCCATAGCCTGAACCATTCCCAGCGAGTCAATCGCAATGCTTCAAACATGGGGTTCCTGACCTGATGAGGGAGTAGCCCGTCCCACTGCTTTCAAGTACTTTTGCTCCAGTGAACCGGGACCGTCTTGCGCTTTTTCCTTTTGCATGGCGGAAGGATAGATGCCCCTTTCCGCCAGGTCTCTCACCACTTTCCACTCCTCACCCTTGGCGGTCTCCACTTCCAGGCAGGTAGGTCTCCCGTTTCTGGGTGGGACCCGTGATATATTCCAGCCCACCGATTCAAGAACCTGGGCCGCCAACTCGTTGTCGGTGGTTTCCAGTTGCAAGGCGACAAAGGTGCCGGAGGGTCCGACGAGCGTGCCCTGATCGACCAGGTTTCCGCGGAAAATGATGGCGTAACTGTCGCAGGTCTGCTCTACTTCGTTCAGCAGGTGGCTGGACATTATGATCGTTCGGTCTTCCTGCTTGCCCAGGGACCGGACCAACTCCCGTATTTCCACCATTCCCTCAGGGTCCAGGCCGGTGGTGGGTTCGTCCAGGAGCACCAGGTGTGGATTGCCCATCAAGGCGGCGGCGATGCCGAGGCGCTGTTTCATTCCCATGGAGCAATGGCCGAATTTCCGATCCGCGGCATCGCCCTCCAGCCCTACCTGGGTGAGGAGCAATTCAACTGAATCGAGATTGGACGCTCCAGCAAATATTCCTTGCATGCAACGCAGGTTTTCACGGCAAGTCAAATGGGGCCAGAACAGAGGCTTGGAAATCAGGGAACCGGTCCGGGCCAGCGCCCGGCGATGATCGGTTTCACCCAGGAGGCGCAGGCCGCCGGAAGTGGCGGCAATGAAACCGGCAAGTATGCTTAAGAGTGTGGTTTTGCCCGAACCGTTAGGGCCCAACAGCCCAAGCAATGCGCCGGAGGGTACCTCGAGATTGACCTTATCCAGGGCGACGAATCTCCCAAATTTCCTGGTCAGATCCCTGGTAATAACTGCAGGTGCGTCAGCATCCGATTGTTGCCAGTTTAATGCCATTTCCACCGCCCCTCAGAGACTATTGAATCGACCTGAAGCGCCAATCACAACGAACGTGTCCTGCGGCAGGGCCGGAAAACTCCAGCGCGGTGGCAGGAGCCCGGCATCCCAAGGGGGGCGGTGAATGGAATACCAGCGGCCCCTACCAATATATATTACGCACAATAAATCAGGCCGGATTAATTATATCCTGAAGGGTATGCAAAACACTAGCTGTTGGGTGCGGGGTAGTCATCAAGGTTGAAGGGTTCTCCGTTCAAGCTGATGGTGTCATCAAACAGTTCGGGGCGTCCAAAGGACTGGCGGGCGAAGCAGCCATTTCGGGCGTTTCGCATGACGCCGGCCACCCGCTCCGGGGCGTCGCCTGACTCCACGTCGTAGTGGATGGCAATCTTGTCGGCCTTGGCCTGGATTGTTTGCCGCAGCACCGAGCCTTCTGCGGAAACGGTGTAGCCGATGTTGGCCTTGATCTGACCCATGTCCACTTTCATCATCTGAGCGTACCGCTCAAGCTGGGTCATTTCTCAAAACAGGATGGCTACCGCAAAGTAAGTCATGGGCGAAGGGGCGGTATTGTCGCCCATGGGCGGCCCCTCGTCGCACATTATAGTGAAACCTCGGGCCTCGGCCTGCTTCTTCATTCCCTCCAGGGTCATGGCATCACCCTGAATTGTGAAAGATCGAGAAAAACGATCGTTGTCCGGGGTGGTCATGGTCTTACCCTCCGTTTTCAAGTTGGCGAAGAGTATAGCACGGGGAAGAACCTGCGTTCTCTAAGAATTGTGCTTTGGACGTACAAAGTGAACAATGCCGGAGGCGCCAGTGGCCAAGGGCTGGGGTAAGGAGCGAGCGCACTCCCGAAGGAAGGGGTAATTTGGGGTACAATGACCCTCGACCAGGCATCGCAGGCCGGACAAAGGGCCCGGCAAGAAGGAGGACTTTATGCCCATCGTCGACCATTCGCAGGCCCCGGAAGTACCCTGGAGGCCCGGCTACCGGAAGTGGGACGTGGCCGGCCACGAGCAGGGGGTTACCAGCACTTTCAGCATCAATACCGCCGAACCGGGGGCCGGCGCACCGATGCACACCCATACCATCGATGAACTGATTGTCGTCCTGGAAGGGACCCTGGAAGTAAGCATGGACGGGGAGACCACAACGGCCGGTCCCAATCATACTGTTGTCATTCCACCGGGCGCCGAGCATGGTTTCCGCGTTACAGGTACAGACACGGCGCACCTGCTGGTCTTCTTTCCAGCGCTGAATCCCAATTCCGAGGAACATACTCACTACCTGGAAGGGGCAAGGCCTGCTTCGGTGAATGACTAACTGTAGATGGCAACAACGCGCCCTGTTCCGGCAGCCGCCCGTTACCTTAAAGTCCTCACAATGAGGCAGGAGGAGCCCCTATGACCTGGATCCGACAAGAAGACGTGGGAATGCCCGGAATCATCAGTTCCATGTCCATCAATGCCAAGATGATGGAGGCGGTGCGTAACCTGAACCAGGCCATCAGCTTCGGGGGTTCGGAACTGACCAGGGTGCAGGAGGAGTCCATCGCGGTTGCCGTGTCGGTGATTAACCGCTGCCGTTATTGAGCATCCTCCCACGGGGGGTTCCTCCGTCAACACTCCGATGATCCGGAATACGCCAGCCACATCTTGCACGACTACACCACGGCTGACCTGGACCCGCAGACCAGGGGGATGCTGGATTTTGCGGTCAAGCTCACGAGGGAACCCACCGAGATGCGCGAATCGGACGTGCTCAGGCTGCGCGAACTAGGCCTGACCGACGAGCAGATACTCTCGGTGGTGGGGATAACCTGCCTGTTTAACTTTATGAACCGTCTGGCTGACGGCCTGGGCGTCGACATCGACGCCGACCGTCAGCAGGCAATGGACCGGTGGGTAACGGGACCGGCCAGGGACCAGGAATGGCTGTGGGCCTTCAAGGAACAAAGGGCCTAGACCTTCACAGCAAGGGCAGTCGCGATGATTCTTTAACGTTGTATCGCAGAAAGCGTCGGCCCGGATTTCCTTCTCGAAGCCACGCTATCTGGCCGGACACGGAGCACGGATCATTTACCCGCAAAAAAATCGGGGGCAGGCGAAAAACCTGCCCCCGAATCTCTTGATCCTGATGCCGGTCTCTTTTAGTCGGGCCGGTCAGAATGTATTCCTGACCTGTTCCAATAATCCCACAGATTGGCTGCGTTCATCCGCATCACGCGGGGTGAGGTGCCGTCCTGTCCCACGTCCATGGGATAGCGGTCGGTCAGGTCAACGAGGTTTTCGACCGCTTCATCTCGGGTCATGCCTCGTTCCACGGCATTGCGGGCGTATTCCTTCCACTCCAGGATGTACTCCCCTTGCTCGTCCAGGTAGCTCTTGTCGCAGCGTCTGCCGTGCCCCGGAATGAATATTTCCTCATCCAGCATGCGCAGGGACTCCAGGGTCCGCAACCACTGGTCGGGGTTGGCTTCCTGAATATAGGTCTGCACCTTGTGGAAAATGTTGTCGCTGGTGAAGACCACGCCCTCTTCCTTGATAAGGATGGCTGCCTGGTAAAGGGTGTGGCCTGGCATGTGAATCATCTGGAAGGTGTGGTCACCGATGTGCAGGGTCATGCCGTTGCGAAAGGTT
>DAOUHR010000077.1:0-30914 GCA_034428635.1 Dehalococcoidia bacterium | reverse complement strand
AATGGCCTGCGCCCCTTCCGTTACACCGTAACCAAGGACGACAAGCTCGTTATGGCGTCGGAGACCGGTGTGCTGGACATTCCGGCGGAGAACATCCTGCAGCGGGGCCGCTTGCAGCCCGGCCGTATGTTCCTGGTCAGCCTGGAACAGGGCCGCATCATCAGGGACGAGGAACTCAAGCAGACCCTTTCCCGCCGCCAGCCCTACGGCCAGTGGCTCAAGGAAAACAAGGTCTCCCTGGACGACCTACCCGAGCCCGCGACGCCCGAGGTCTTCAAGGGCCAGGATCTGGTACAACAGCAACGCGCCTTTGGCTACACCGCCGAGGAACTGCGGATGCTCACCACCCCAATGGCCGTTTCGGCCTACGAGGCGGTGGGTTCCATGGGCAATGACGCCCCCCTGGCCGTGCTGTCCGACAAAAACCAGTTGCTTTTCAACTACTTCAAGCAATTGTTTGCCCAGGTTACTAACCAGCCCCTGGACGCCATCCGCGAGGAATTGGTTACTTCGGTTGAAGGCTTCATTGGCAGTGAGCGTAACCTGTTCGAGGAGACCCCGCTCCATTGTCGTCAGGTAAAGATCAAGAGTCCCGTCATCACCGATGAGGAACTGGCCAGGATTCGCAGCCTGGGCTTGGGAGATATTCGCTCAAGAACCCTGTCCACCCTGTTTAGTTCCCAGGGCGAAGGCGCTCTGAAGGAAGCGCTCGACCGCCTTTGCGGCGAAGCTTCCCAGGCCATCAGCGACGGCTACACCATCATCGTTTTGTCCGACCGGGGCGTAACCGGCGGGCAGGCGCCCATCCCCAGCCTGTTAGCCACCGCCGCTGTCCACCACCACCTGATCCGGGAAGGCACCCGCACCCGGGTGGGCCTGGTAGTGGAATCGGGCGAACCCCGCGAGGTTCACCACTTCTGCCTGCTGCTGGGCTATGGCGCCAGTGCCGTAAATCCCTACCTGGCTCTGGCCACCGTTCAGGACCTGGCCGACCGTGGCGAACTGAACGGGACCAAGCCAGACTACGCCGTCAAGAACTTCATCAAGGCCAACGAAAAGGGCCTGCTCAAGGTCATGTCCAAGATGGGCATTTCCACCGTGCAGAGCTACCAGGGCGCCCAGATTTTCGAGGCCGTGGGGCTGAACCAGGACTTTGTCGACCAGTACTTCACCTGGACTCCGTCCCGCGTCGAGGGCATCGGCCTGGAGGTGGTGGAGGAAGAGCAGTTGCAGCGGCACCGCTTTGCCTTCCCGCAGCACGAGGTTGACGCAACCCTGGACCTGGACCCCGGTGGAGCCTACCAGTGGCGCCGCCACGGCGAGGTCCACCAGTGGAACCCCGACACCATCGCCAAGCTCCAGTACGCCACCCGCGCCAATAACTGGAAGTCGTACCAGGAGTTCAGCCAGGCGGTCAACGACCAGAGTCGCCAGCTTGCCACCCTGCGCGGTCTGCTGGATTTCAAGTCCGGCCGCGACCCGGTGCCTTTGGACGAGGTGGAGCCTGCCAAGGAGATAGTCAGGCGGTTCGCCACCGGCGCCGCGTCCTTCGGTTCCATCAGTAAGGAAGCCCACGAGACCATGGCGATCGCCATGAACCGCATCGGCGCCCGCAGCAACACCGGCGAGGGCGGCGAGGACTTCCACCGCTACACTCCCGACGAAAACGGCGATTCCCGCAACAGCGCCATCAAGCAGGTTGCATCGGGCCGCTTCGGCGTAACCCCCAATTACCTGGTCAACGCCACCGACCTGCAGATCAAGATGGCCCAGGGATCCAAGCCCGGCGAGGGCGGCCAGCTTCCCGGTCATAAGGTGGATGACTTCATCGGCTGGGTGCGTCATACCACGCCTGGCGTGGAGCTTATTTCGCCGCCGCCCCATCACGACATCTACTCTATCGAAGACCTGGCGCAGTTGATTCATGACCTGAAGAATATCAACCCCGAGTCCCGCATTCACGTGAAGCTGGTGGCCGAGGTAGGCGTCGGTACCATTGCCGCGGGTGTGTCCAAGGGCCACGGCGACGTGGTGCTGATAAGCGGCCACGACGGCGGCACCGGGGCGTCTCCCGAGTCTTCCATTAAACACGCCGGCCTGCCTTGGGAATTGGGTCTGGCTGAGACCCAGCAGGTCCTGGTCGCCAACGACCTGCGCAGCCGCATAGTGGTGCAGACCGACGGACAGCTCAAGACTGGCCGCGACGCCGCCATCGCTTTCCTGCTGGGCGCCGACGAAATCGGCTTCGCCACTGCGCCCCTGATCGTTAGCGGCTGCATCATGCTTCGCAAGTGCCACCTGAACACCTGCTCGGTGGGCATTGCCACCCAGGACCCGGAACTTCGGGCGCGCTTCGCCGGCAAGCCCGAATACGTCATCAATTACTTCTTCTTTGTGGCCGAGGAGTTGCGGGAGATAATGGCAGAACTGGGCTTCCGCACCGTCCAGGAAATGATCGGCCGCGTGGAAATGCTGGAAGCCAACACCGACGTGGAGCAGTGGAAGGCCCGGGGCCTGGACTTTGACAAGCTGCTCTATCGCCATCCTCGTTACGACGAGGTAACCATTTATCAGTGTGACGGTCAGGACCACGGCCTGGAGTTGGCCCTGGACCATCAGCTTATTGCCCAGTCCACGCCCGCCCTGGAACGTGGCGAGTCAGTGGAGATTGACTTGCCCATCCGCAATTCCAACCGCACCGTCGGGGCCATGCTAAGCGGCAAGGTAGCCAAGAAGTACGGCGAGGACGGGTTGCCGCCTGGCACCATTAGGATCAACCTGGCTGGTTCCGCCGGTCAAAGCTTCGGAGCTTTCCTGGCCAAGGGCGTGTACATCCGCCTTTCCGGTGACACCAACGACTACATGGGCAAGGGCATGAACGGCGGCCGGATTGTCGTGGTGCCCCCCGCCGGTTCCGACTTTGTGCCCGAAGAGAACATTATCATCGGCAACGTGGCCCTTTACGGCGCCACCGGCGGCCAGGCCTTCATCCGCGGCATGGGCGGCGAGCGCTTCTGCGTCCGCAACAGCGGTGTCCAGGCCGTCATCGAAGGCATAGGCGACCACGGCTGCGAATACATGACCGGCGGCGTCGCCGTTATACTGGGCCCCACAGGCCGTAACTTCGCCGCAGGCATGAGCGGCGGCATCGCCTTCGTGTACGACCCCGATGACGATTTCGTCATCCGTTTCAACGATGGCCTGGCCGAACTGGAAAACCTGTCCGATCCCGAAGACACCGCGCTGCTCCGCCAGCTAATCGAAAACCACCTTGAATACACCGGCAGCACCCCTGCCCGCAAGATATTGGCCGACTGGGACGGTTCCGTAGCCCGGTTCAAGAAGGTAATGCCCCGCGACTACCGCCGGGTGCTCGAACAGCGCCGCTTGGCCGCCGAACTGGCCGCGGCCAGCGCCGACTAACCGTCATCGTGCGCCTGGCCATCCACTCTACGCTGGGGCCTGTCGGCGTTTGTTGATTATGACCACCACAACTAGCATAACTGCTGAAAAATTGCTGCTGTTGCCCGAAAACGGTCTGCGGCGCGAACTGGTGCGGGGAGAAGTGCGTGAGATGGCGCCTGCCGGAAAAGAGCATGGCAGCCTTGCTATGAAGGCTGGATGGCGGTTGGGTCAATACGTTGAAACCCATGGCTTGGGAGAGGCCTATGCTGCCGAGACAGGGTTCATTTTGGCACGTGATCCAGACACTGTAAGGGCCTCGGATGTTTCTTTTGTTAGACAGGAAGTTGTCGAGTCGATCGGGCCCATCAGAGGATTTTTGCCTTGTGCCCCTGATCTGGCCATTGAAGTAATATCACCGGGCGATTCTTATACGGAAGTCCAGGAAAAAGTAATGGAATGGCTGGACGCCGGTTGCCGGATGGTGGCAACTGTGAACCCCCGGCGGCGTGCCGTCACCGTGTACCGCTCCAAGCATGACATCGAGATTTTGACTGAAGAAGATACGCTTTCGGGCGGTGATGTGGTCGAGGGGTGGGAGTTGCCCCTGTCTGAGCTGTTTGCCTGATTCGAGTGACGTGTGGCCTCAGATGGGAAGTAACGGCTGGAATGCAGTTGCAGAATAGAAAACTGGAAGTAACTTAAATGGGTAAACCTACCGGATTTATGGACTTCGGGCGCCGTCCGCCCAGTCGCCGCCCAGTCGCCGAACGCAAAGGCGACTATCAGGAACTCTACCTGGACTGGCCCGAACCAGATGCCAGGGACCAGGGCGCCCGCTGCATGGACTGCGCCGTCCCCTTTTGCCACATGGGCTGCCCCCTGGGCAATGTAATCCCCGAGTTCAACCACCAGGTCTATATGGGCAACTGGCAAAAAGCCTTGGAAGTGCTGCTCAGCACCAACAACTTCCCCGAGTTTACCGGCCGCATCTGCCCCGCTCCCTGCGAGGCGTCCTGCGTCCTGAGCATAAACACCGACCCAGTGACCATCGAGTACATCGAGAAGGAAATCTCCGACCGGGGCTATAAGGAAGGCTGGATAAAGCCCCAGCCGCCCGACCACCGTACCGGCAAGAAGGTAGCGGTGGTGGGTTCCGGCCCCGCCGGTCTGGCCGCCGCCCAGCAGCTTAACCGCGCCGGTCATTCGGTCACTGTCCTGGAGCGCGCCGACTACATCGGCGGCCTGCTAATGCTTGGCATTCCCGACTTCAAGTTGGACAAGGACGTGGTACGCCGCCGCGTCCAGCTTATGGCCGATGAGGGCGTCGAGTTCCGCACGGGCGTTAACGTGGGCGTAAACTTCCCCGTCAAGGATCTGATGGAAGAATATGACGCTGTATGCCTGACCGGCGGTTCCACCCAGGCCCGCGACCTGCCGGTATCTGGTCGCGAACTGGACGGCATCCACCTGGCCATGGACTATCTCCCCCAGCAGAACAAGCTGCTTGCCGGAGAGAATATCGACCCCGCAGAGCACATCTCCGCCGAAGGTAAGCGGGTGGTAATCCTGGGTGGCGGCGACACCGGCGCTGACTGCCTGGGCACGGCCCATCGCCAGGGCGCTGAAGTGGTGTACCAGTTCGAACTGCTCCCCGAACCCCCGGAGGAGCGCCGCCTCGACAATCCCTGGCCCCAGTGGCCAATGATTCTCCGTTCGTCTGCCGCTCACGAAGAGGGCGGCATCCGTGACTACAATATCCTGACCAAGTCTTTCACCGGCAGTAACGGCCAGGTGGAAAAGCTCTACGCCGTTCGGGTGGACTGGACCACCGGCGACGACGGCCGCTTCGTTATGAACGAAGTTCCGGGCAGCGAGATGGAAGTTGAGACAGACCTGGTCCTGCTGGCCATGGGTTTCCTGCACCCCGAACACGAAGGCATGCTTACCGACCTGGGCGTGGACCTGGACGGGCGCGGCAACGTACAGGTGAATGAGAACAAGATGACCAGCGTCCCCGGAGTCTTCGCCGGTGGCGATATGGCCCGCGGCCAGTCCCTGGTAGTCTGGGCCATCGCCGAAGGTCGCGAGGTTGCCCGAGGCGTAGACCAGTACCTGTTAGGAGCTACCAGCCTGCCACGATCAATGCCAGGGGTGTAGGGTCATATGCACGAATAAGCGGGAGTCTTTTTGAATAGCTGGGAAAGCTAAGGGGCGCCAACTCTGGCGCCCCTTTTGCTATAAGGGTTCGGTTGCCTCATCGTAAAGCGTAGTGGGTAAAACCACAGGGTTGAGCCAGGCCCTCTTCTGTTCTACGGTAGATACATCTGCTTATACTTGAGAGATGCAGCTATGCAAACACGTATCAAGAAATGGGGCAATAGTCTCGCAGTACGTATTCCCCGTTCTTTAGCTGATCAGATCGATTTCCGGCCAGACCTGCCCGTTAGTTTGGCCGTAAATGGGATGGAGTTGACTATCACTCCAATACGCGAAGAACCTGAAACATTAGAACAAATGCTGGATAGGATTACCGATGACAACCGGCATGAAGAAGTGGACTTCGGCCCACCGGTAGAAGAAGAAGTTTGGTAAGTAATGCTGGTTGGGTACCCGCCAGAGGAGAAATGGTTTGGATAGACTTCAATCCCCAAGCGGGATCAGAACAAGCAAGGCGAAGTCCCGCAGTAGTGCTCTCTCCCGGTCCCTACAATGGGAAGGTTGGACTGGCACTGTTCTGCCCAATAACCAGGCAGGTTAAGGGCTACCCCTTTGAAGTTCCGCTTCCTGATGGTCTAACCGTATCGGGGGTTGTCCTTTCGGACCAGATCAGAAGCCTGGATTGGAGACGACGGAACGCCAAACCTGCGGCAATGCTTCCCAGAGAGACTATCGAACAAGTCCTGCAGAAAGTCGCTGTGCTGGTGAGGGACTAGCGCAATAAGCCACCTGAAAAGACCGAAAAATCGAGAATGCCCTTCATTGCCCTTCGTGCTTCTTCGAGGAGAGCCCCCACTACACCCCCGCCGCGGCTTCCACCAACTCCGCGTACCTGGATAAATACTCCCCTACGTCCAGTACCTGGATGGTGTTGGTAGTGCCGGAGACACCGGTCAGATTGCCGTGAACAATGGTTACCACGTCCGACTCAGATACCAGACCCGTGTCCAGCGCGCCCCGCATCAGCATGGCCACCAGCCTGGATATATCCTGCTCCGGCGGTATTACGCCGCTGGGCTGAAGGCCCCAGCCAAGACTCAGCCGCCGCAGGGTGGCCTCGTCGTGGGCGAAGACGATGATGTCGCCCTCCGGCCGGTAGCGTGATACTTCGTTGGCGGCCCTGCCGGTACTGGTAATTACTATGGGCTTCGAGTTCAACTCCCGGGCCAGTCGGCTGGCACCGGCGGCAATGGCCTGGGTCCGGTCCCTCGAGCGGAAGTCCTTGTAATAGGGGTAGATCTTCTCCGACTCCCGGATTGTGATGTCCGCCACCCTTACCGCCTCCACCGGGTAGGCGCCCACCGCGATCTCGTCGGAAAGCAGGATGGAGTCGCAGCCGTCCAGCACCGCGTTGCTGATATCGGAGACCTCGGCTCGGGTGGGTGTGGGCGACACCACCATGGACCGCAGCATCTGGGTGGCGATGCAGGAAGACTTGGCCGCTTCATTGGCCTTGCGGACAATTTCCTTCTGGACCAGGGGCACCTGCTCCATGGGAATTTCCACCCCTAGGTCGCCCCGGGCCACCATCACGCCGTCCACTTCCCGTAGAATTTCGTCCAGGTTGTCAATGCCCTCGCTCCGCTCCAGCTTGGCCATTATCGGGGCTTGGCTGCCGATGCTTTGCAGAAACTCTCTTGCTTCTCGTACGTCCTTACCGGTGCGTACGAAGGAAACGGCAACCCAGTCCACGCCCTGCTCCACCCCAAAGAGCAGCGCCGCTTTGTCATCGTCGGTCAACACCGGCATATCAATGCTGACGCCCGGCAGGTTGACACCCTTATAGGAAGAGATCGTGCCCCCGTTTCGTACCCGCGCCCTCACCTGCGCGCCGTCGGCCTCCAAGACCTCCAGGCAGACGGTGCCGTCTGAAATGAAGACCACGTTGCCTTCCTGAAGGTTCCGAAGAACACCCGGTTCGGGAAAGGGAATGATGGTGGGGTCGCTTGAAGCCTCGTCCGACGTTACCAGGTACTCATCGCCGAAGTTCAGGTTCATGCCCTCCGCCATTTGGCCCAGGCGCAGCTTCACGCCTCCCAGGTCCTGCAGTATGCTGACGGGGCGCCCGTGTTTCTCCGACAGGTGGCGGACGTGGTGGATTACCTCTTCGTGTTCAGCGAAGGTGCCGTGGGAAAAATTAAGCCTGGCGCAGTCCATACCGGCCAGGATCAACTGTTCCAGCGTATCCGGGTCCCGGGAAACCGGGCCAATGGTGGCAATGATCTTCGTCTTTCTCATGGCGATGTCCCCCAAGGACCCGGCGGCTGTTATTACTCCCGGTTGGCGTAAAAGGAGTCGGTGGCCCGCCGCAGCCCGGTAATCCGGTTGGCCTGCAGCGCTTCCCTCCGTTCCTGGGCCCACTGGTTGGAGGTCTGGATACCCACCAGGCTACCCTGGAAATGGGGCATCACGTAGCGTGCCAACAGTTCGTAGCTACGCAGAATCTTTTCGCGTGGCGCCCAGTCCTCCACCCGTATCATGAAGCTGCCGAAGCCGCCACTGATTTCCTGCAGACGCTCTATGCCCGCGATGCAGTCGTCAGGTGTACCCACGATCCACTGGTTGTTTTCTATCATAAAGTCTACGATCTGGTCCTGGGGGACGTCGGGGACTTCGTTGCCCAGGGTCCTGCCGAAGTACTCGGTTACCAGGCGGCCGCCGCCCACCCGTATGTCCTCAATGGCTTCCTTCTTGCTTTCGGCCAGGTGCAGGCCAACCACCAGGCCCCAGTCCTCGCGATGTACCTCCTTGCCATGCTCCGCCGCCGAGTCCTCGGCAATCGACCATAGTTCTTTGAGGCTGGTGGACCGCACGGTATCCCGGGGGATGCTCATGGAAAGCACCGCTGCGCCGTGCTTGCCTGCCACGGTCACGCCCGCCGGGGACTGCACCGAGGCCACGGCTACCGGCAGGTGGGGCTGCTGGTAGGGGCGTAACTGCAGTACGGCTTCGTTCAGTTCGAACCAGTCGCTCTTGTAGGTGATGGGGTCCGTCTCGGTGAAGAGACGCAGGATGATGCCCAGGGACTCGTCCATCATTTCCCGCTGGCGGGCCGGTTCAATGCCCAGCATCAGTGCATCGGAGGCCAGGGCCCCGGGGCCGACGCCCAGTATCACGCGGCCCCGGGTCAGGTGGTCCAGCAGCACCATGCGGTTGGCAACCATCAGGGGGTGATGATAGGGCAGGCTGACAACGCCCGTGCCCAGCCGGATGTTGCGGGTCCGCTCGGCGGCGGTGGCAATGAACACCTCAGGTGAGGCGATGGTCTCCCAGCCGGCCGAGTGATGCTCCCCGATGTAAGCCTCGTCGAAACCCAGCATATCCAGCCACTGGAGCAGTTCCAGGTCCCGTTCCAGGGCCAGGGTGGGATTCTCGCCCACCCGATGGAAGGGGGCCATGAATACTCCAAACTTCATCCGTTGGGCTTTGCCGTTACCATTGACTGCCATGCCAAGTCCTCCCCGGCGTTGCTTCCGCATTCAACGCGCTTCCAGCAACAACCCGTTCCAAGGTTGAAGCCATTCTAACACGCCCCGCCGTACCAATGGTATATACCTGCGAATATCGAAGAATTGGATAGTGAAGTTGCGGTTATCCTCAACATGAAATTACAGGAGGGTGGTATAGTTTGGACAACAGCTGTAACAGGACTGTGTTTCCCTCCTTGCCTCACCGCGTCGCCACCTGGAACAAAACGCTATCTACCTGAATCCTCAGGGTAGCGGCCCAAGTCCAAAAGTGGTATCTTGAACCGTACCAAGCAACACATGAAATGGGAGGACTGACATGCCCCAGATCAAGCACATTGCCATTGCCACCAACGATGCCGAGAAGACGGCCAAGTTTTACTCCGAGGTCTTCGGCCTGCGACAGGTTGCCAAGCTGGACAGCGGCAACGCCATCGGATTTATGCTCAGCGACGGCAACGTCAACATGGCCATCCTGGACTTCCAGAACGACGCCGTGGCCGGCGAGCGGGGCAAGGACTGGGAAGGCATTCACCACATCGGCTTCGAGGTTGAGAGCCTGGAGGAAATCGAGGCCCGCCTGTTGGGCGCCGGTTCCGAGGAAATGAAGTCGGTAAACGAAGCCCTCCACGCGGGCAACACCGGCCCCCGGGAGCAAAACGTGGAAACCAAGTACGAAGGCCCTAACGGCGAGATGATCGACGTCTCCCAGGTAGGCTGGGTGGGAACCCGCGGGCTGGACTAAGGCGCTATCGCCCCACTAGCAGAGTCGGGTATGAACGAGAAAGGCCCGGTGGGATTTGGTTCCACCGGGCCATTCGTTTGAACATCAAGAACGCTTATGCCACCGAAGGAAGCTTCGTGGAGCTCCGTTCCAGGAAGCCCTCACCCCTCGCCCGATCAATAATTTCCGAAGATGATGGGATGATGGTCAACTGGCTTTCCCCATTCCACCAGCGATAGTCGCCAATCTCCTCCTTCAGCAACTCCACAGTTCCCTCGGCTTGCAGGCAGCAGACGTGGTGGTGCTGGCTGAGGCTTTCGTAGCGGAAGAGGTAGGTGGCGGAGGTCGCGACCAGTTTCGTTTCTTCGCCCAGTTCCCGAATAGCTGCGGCTACTGCGTCCTCACCCTTCTTCATACCGCCGCCGGGGAGGCTCCAGTGCTTCGCGCCGCGCTCCCGCACCAACAGCAACTTGCCGTCCCTGAAAACCAGGGCAGTGGCCCGGTTGCGCTTCTTCCTGGCCTTCTTCTCAGCCATCCATCAATTCAGACATGGATTGACAGGATGAACAGGATAGTGCATGTCGTGGTGGTTGGCCGGTCAGCCCCGTCCTGTAAATCCTGTCCATCCATGTAAATACTACGCAGGCACAAAGGCCAGCGTGGGTCGGTCGCTGTCCTGGTCCTCAACCTTCAGGGTCAGGGCTATGCCCGTGCCGATGTTCTGAGGGTTGGCCGCGTCCACGCCCAGGATGAGTGCGCTGATTCGCGGCCCTTCTTCCAGGGTAACAATGCCCGAGCAGTAGGGATTGTTGCGCCCGAAGCCCTTCTCGCCCATGGCATTTGGCACTACGGAAATGCAGGTAAAGGCGCTCAACTGCCCCCGCCCGCTGAAAGCAAACCACTCCACGTCCCGACTGTGGCATTCCTGGCACATGGGGCGGGCCTCCGCTGACAGCTTGCCGCAGGCCTTACACCGTATACCCACCAACCGGCCTTCCTTGAGGTAGGCGAAAAAGGAGGCGGCATTAAAGGCTCTAGTTTCGGTGGTCATCCCGCCTACCCCCTCCGCAGAATGTTGACGACACAGGTGCCGCCGGTACCGCCCACGTTGTGGGTCAATCCCAGTTCCAGGTTGGGATTGGGCAGCTGGCGGGGACCGGCCTCGCCGCGAAGCTGGTGAAAAGTCTCGATCACCTGGGCCACGCCCGATGCGCCCACCGGGTGCCCCTTGGCCTTCAGGCCGCCGGAGGTGTTGATGGGACGGTCTCCCGTTCGGGCGGTACGCCCCTCGTCCACGGCGCGGGGCCCCTCGCCAGGCTCGAAGAAGCCCAGGTCCTCAGTGGCGATAATTTCAGCTATGGTGAAGCAGTCGTGGACCTCTGCCACCTGGATATCCTGCGGCGTTACGCCGGCCATGGCATACGCCTGGGCCGCCGCCTCCCGCGCCGCAGACAGGGAGGTCAGTTCTTCCGCATCGTGGAGTGGATGCCCCGAGGCCTGTCCGGTTCCGGCGATATGCACCGGCTTGTCGGTGAAGTTGTTGGCAATCTCCGCTGACACCAGCAGCACGCAGGATGCCCCGTCGGTAATGGGGGCGCAGTCGTACAGGCGCAGGGGCCAGGCGATCCAGGGGTTGGCCCGCGGATCGTTCAGGAAGTCCATTTCGTCCTGCCAGTCGGGCACGGGCTGGCCCTGCTGCTCCGCCCGGGCCTTTCGTCGCTCCATCATGTCCCGCAGGGTGGTGTTGAACTGGGCCTTGGGATTGAGCGCGCCGTTGGTATGATTCTTGATGCCAACCTTGGCCAGGTGGGCCAGGCTGGTCTCGTACCGGTCCATGTGGGCCTTGGCCAGCGCGCCGTATATGCCCGGGAAGGTCAGCCCCGCCGGCACTTCGTAGAGGCCGTCGGCGGCTGAGGCCAGCACGTCGGTAACACCCTCTGTGGGCAGGTCGGTCATCTTCTCCACGCCGCCCACCAGCACCACGTCGTACATGCCCGAGGCGATGGCCATGATGCCCTCGCGAAGGGCGCTGCCGCTGCTGGCGCAGGCGTTTTCAATGCGGGTTATGGGCGTGGGCGTCATCCCCAGCCAGTCGGCCAGGATGGGCGCGGTATGCCCCTGACCCTCAAACAGATCTGACGAGTAGTTGCCGATGTAGCCGCACTCAATGTCCTCTACGTCGATGCCCTGGTCCATGTGGTCGATGAGGTCCTGGAAAGCCTCGACGAACAGGTCGCGGGTGGTCATATCGCGGAAAGCGCCAAAGCGGGAAAGTCCGGCGCCCACGATGGACACGGGACGGCCCAACTGGCGCCGCCTGGCGGTGGAAAGCGTAGCTGCCATGGGGGTAGCCTCCAAGGGGAGATTGTGCCTGCCATTATGGTGGGGAGGTGGAAGTGAGTCAATGTTGGAGAATGTCCTGCAACCCGTCACCCAGCCAAGGGTCAGGCAGCTTGCCCGTCACTTGCGCCTACAATATACTGGGCGGCGCCAGGCTGCCCACCCCCATAGGTATTCCACGCTCCGGAGCAACCGCCCTTGCAACCCGCTGAATCATCCCTGACCCCCGACCGCTCCCATCTGACCCTTGGTGGAAAGACCATCCTGCCCGGGCTTTCCGCTGGTCACGTGGTATACCACTGGATTGTGCAGAGCTTCGTGGTTTTGTTGCCTGAAATCCAGGCCGCCTTCAGCCTTTCTGCCGTTGGCGTGGGAGGTCTGGTCACGGCCCGGGAAATTGCCGCTGGCCTGGTCGCCCTCCCCGGCGGCGTTGCCACGGACATGGTGCGGCGCTATTGGGGTCGGCTGCTGGTGGCCTGCCTGTTGGCATCGGCCCTGGGCGCGGTTGTCATGGGTGTTTCGCCTGTATACCTGCTGCTTCTGGCGGGAATTGCCGTTCTGGCTGCCGCCCACTCCATCTGGCACCTGGCGGCTTCGGGCTCCCTCTCCTACCACTGCGCTCGGAGACGGGGCACGGCCCTATCCCTGCACGGTGTCGGTGGCAGCATCGGCGACGTGGCCGGTCCCCTGGCCACCGGCGCCCTGCTGCTCTTCCTTACCTGGCGAGAGATCATCAACGCCTATGCCGCTATCCCCCTGCTGCTGGGCCTGCTGGCGATCTGGGCATTTCGCAACATAGGACACACCTCCGAGCCAGCCGCATCGGCCGAAGTGGCCGGCAGGGTCCGAGCCACCCGCGCATTGTTAAAGAGTCCCGCCCTGTGGGGCCTAACCGCCGTGCGTGGCTTCCGGGCCATGGCCCTGGTGGCCCTGATCACCATCCTGCCGCTTTACCTGAGCAACGACCTGGGTATGAACGAATGGAGCAGGGGCTTTCACATCGGACTGTTGATCGCCGCGGGCCTGGTGGCCAAGACGGGCGCCGGGTATCTGTCCGACCGGTGGGGCCGCAAGCAGGTTCTGGTACCCGGCCTGATATGGTCCTGCATCATCGCCCTGGGCCTGACGGCGTTTGATGCGGGGATAATGCTGACCGTCACCATCGCCCTGCTGGGCCTTTTCCTTTACCCCGATCAGCCCATCCTGACTGCCGCCATTTACGATACCCTGGGCCGGGAGGTAGCCACCAGCGGCCTGGGCGTGGTTGCCTTCGCCAGTTTTCTTATGGCAGCCGCGTCTCCAGTGATCGCGGGGGCGCTGTACGAGTCTTTTGGGTTCAACGCGGCAGTCTGGTACATCGGAGCGCTGTTCGCTGTAGCTGCTCTGGTGTTCGCAGTCCTTCCGTTGCCCCGGGCGGAAGCGCAAAGTTGAGTGGGTGGATGTAGTAATTTCAAACTTGATCCAGAGTGAAGGAAGTGTTCAAGAGACCCTGGTACGGCACACCCCCCACATTGACCCGCCTACCTGCCTCGGCTATACTACAAATTCCAATTCACAATACATTAATCGAGAGGTGTTCGTCTGAATTCAGCAGAAGTAGCCCAGTTGGCCGTGGAGGTGGCCTCGGAAAAGCTGGCCGAGGACATAGTAATGCTGGACCTGAGGGAGTTGGCCCCTTTTACTGACTACTTCGTGATCATGTCCGGCAATTCAGCCCGCCAGTTGGAAGCCCTGGAAGAGGATCTGACCGATGCCATGAAGGAGGCAGGAGTGCGCCGGTTCCACCGAGAGGGCACTCCAGCGTCGGGTTGGATACTGCTGGACTTCAGCGACATCATCGTCCACATCTTCGGCCCCGAGGAGCGCGAATACTTCGAACTGGAACGCCTCTGGGCCCGCGCCCCCCAGGTGGTCCGAATCCTGTAGGTTGCCGAAAGGCCCGCCCCAATCCTGTTCGTCCTGAGTTTGTCGAAGGATCAACCTGAGCCCGGCGCAGGCCCCACCCTGCCATGTAACCGCTCATCAAGAGCCTGTCTAAGGACGCCTACTCATTCACCCAGGGATCCACGGCCCGCTCGTAGCTGAGTATCTCTTGGGGCAGGAAGAACAGGTTCACTTCCCGCTCCGCCGATTCGGGACTGTCCGACCCGTGCACCAGGTTGCGACCAATGTCTATGCCCAGGTCGCCCCGGATCGTGCCCGCCGGCGAATTCACCGGGTTGGTCTGGCCCATGGTATTCCGCACGATTTCCACCGCGTTGTTGGCCTCCCAGACCATGGCAACTATGGGCGACGAGGTAATGAAGCTTACCAGACCGCCAAAGAAGGGGCGGTCCACATGCTCCCCGTAGTGCTGCCGCGCCAGTTCATCCGACACCTGCATCAGTTTCATTCCTACCAGCTTGAGGCCGCGCCGCTCCAAACGTGAAATCACTTCCCCCGCCAGGCCCCGCTGGACCCCGTCGGGCTTTACCAGTACCAGTGTTTGTTCTGCCATCGGGTCAAAATCCTCTCTTTGTAGATTTTATTTAGTAAATGTCGGAATAGAACCGGCATTTGGCTGGCTTATCCTTCACATACGTAGGGGCAGCCCTTGTGGCTGCCCTGCTTTGGCTGTCCTATGACCGCGAGACCATCCCCCTTAAGCACCCTGCCGCACCCGGTCCCGCCGCTTGGGCCCGCCGATGGACGGCATACGCAGGTAGTAGGGCTGCAGCGTCGCCACGTCGTCCGCATCTCCTGCTTCCAGCCTGCCGTGCCCCAGCGCCGCCAGCGCCCACAGTCGGGCCGCGGGAGAGTGGCCGACGACCAGCGCCTGGTCTCCCATACGTTCACGTATAATTTCCCCGTGAGCCGCCGTGCCTTCTCCGCAGAACAGCAGGGGGCCCGCCACCTCGTCCAGCAACTCGGGCGGCGCGCAGATTCGGTCCTCCCTCAGGCGTAGTCCATCAGCGCCGAAATAGCCGGAGGACACTTCGCTGCGGCCCGCGTCCAGGAGGGCGCATACGGGAAGCCCAGATTGCAGGAAGGGCTGCGCCTCGGCATCAAGGGTGCCGATTCCCACCAGCGGCCTGCCCGACGCCAGGGCCAGTCCCTTGGCCACGCTCATCCCCACCCGCAGGGCGCTGAACCCTCCCGGGCCCAGTGCTACCGCAATTCCGTCCAGGTCGTTGACCGACAGCCCCGCCCCTTCCAGGACGTGCGCTACCGCCGGCATCAGTTCCGCCGTATGGTTCACCGCAGACCGCCACGAGCGGGCGGCCACCACCTGTCCCTCCCGGGCCAGGGCTACCCCCGCGTTTCGTGTCGATGTATCAATTGCCAGCAGCATTAGATCCGTCTGCGATTACATAAGCTTGTATAGACTTACAAACCTGCTAAGCAGTAAGCAAGCCAGGTCCTGTCCATCCTGTTCATTCCTGATTGAATCCCTTCAAGGACTCTATCATGGACTGGTAACGTGCCGGAACATCGACGATGGTGATCGTCCGGCCATCACCGTCTTCCGCATAGTCCAGGTCAATCCACAGGCAGTCCTCCGGAAAGACCTCTTCCGCCCGTTCCGCCCACTCCACCACGCAGGCGCCGTCGCCGAACAACTGTTCATCCAGCCCCAGGTCCCACGCCTCCAGGGGATCGTTGATCCGGTACAGGTCAAAGTGGTACAGGGTCAACCGGCCCCGGTAGCGGGTCATTAACACAAAGGTGGGACTGCGGGCGTACTCCTTAACCTCCAGGCCCCAGGCGATGCCCTGGGTCAGGCAGGTCTTGCCCGCTCCCAGCGGCCCACAGAGCAAAAACACATCGCCTGCCTGGGCTCCTTCCCCCAGCAGCCTTCCCACCGCCTGGGTTTCTTCGGGCGTGGTGGTCTGTATGTGCAGTGTCGCGCTCACTTCCGATCGTTTCAATTGAAGTGGTCCCAGCCGGCCCGGCCTATGGCAGTTTCTGCCCCGTCGGCCTCCACCAGCGTAATATTACCGGGTTCCCCCTCGGCAATCTCCCCGACCACCGCCGCGCCCTCCGGCAAAGCAGGAATAACCTCCCGCATAACCTCCCCCGGCGCGGTGAAGAGCAACAGGTAGTCCTCGCCGCCGTTCAGGGCCAGGTCCAGGCAGTCCTCGGGGAAAACCTCTCGCAGGGTTGGATGTATGGGCACATCGTCGGCAAATATGCGGGCGGCAACGCCGCTGGCCAGGCACAGCTTCGACAGGTCATCGGCCAGGCCATCGCTCACGTCCATTGCAGTCAACACTCCGGCCTGGGACAGTAGTTGCCCCTCGGCCACCGCCGGCCACGGTCGCCGGTGCGCTTCCCGCAGGCGCTCCGCCGACTTGCCGGACGCCTCCCGGCCTTCCAGCATCAGCTTCAGCCCCCCACCCGATGAACCGACAAATCCTGTTACCGCGACCTTGTCCCCCACCTTTGCGTTGGTGCGCAGCATCGGCGGACCGCTGCGTACTCCCGTCAGCGCCACGGTAATAAAGGCCACCGGCGAGCCCACCATGTCGCCGCCAATGATGGCAACGCCATACTCTTCACCGATTTCCAGCATCCCCCGGTATAGGTCTTCGATGTCCGCCACCTCGGTTTCCGGCGGCAGACCCAGGGTAATCAAGGCGTAGAGTGGCAGGCCACCCATGGCGGCGATGTCGCTGATGTTGGATGCCAGCGACTTCCAGCCCAGGTCTGGCCAGGGAGTGGTTTGGCGCGTGAAGTGGATGCCTTCCACCACGGTGTCGGTGGTGAACAGTTCGGTGGCCGGAGCGGCGGCCCATGCGGCGGTGTCGTCGCCGGTATCCACCAGCAGGCGGAATCCGTGGGCTGCCCCGTTGTCCGGCCCGCGCCGTCCCTGGGTCACCATTCCGTTCAGCCGCTCAATTAGGCCGAATTCGCCCAGGTCCCTTATCTGCATGGCGCCCAGGTTCGCAGATAACTTGGTGGAAAGCAGGAAAAAGCGTTGTTAATGTTGTGTGTCAAGATTGAACAACCGGGGGCCAGGCGGCTTTCAGTTCCTCGGCCACCTTGCGGGCCTGCTTCTCGCACTGGCTCCAGCCCAGGGACTCGGGAATCATCTCCTGCTCGGGCAGGTGCCGCCGGAAGGTAACGATGGTGCCCACCCGCTTGGCGTTGATGCCCAGATCCCGCACCAGGTGGTCGTTCAGTCCCTCCATTTCCATGGAGTTTTCTTCCAGTTCGGTGCTCAGGTTCACCACCGCGTCACCCAGTTCCCACATCTTGCGGGCGGGTATGGGCGTGCGCCTGCTCTTGAGCTGTTCGATATCCGCAAGCACCTCCCGAATTATCGCCACCGTTCGGCCATAGGCGTCGCACGCCACCTGCAGCCGCTCGTCCGGCCGGTCACCCAGCAACTCCAACTGGGCCAGGGGTATCGAGGCTACAAACCCCTCACCCCGTGGTTCCAGGGCAACTGAAGCATTGGAGCCCAAAAGCACTTCCTCCGAAACAGGGGCGGTATCTTGCGAAATCGCTCCCCCGTGTAACTTGCATTGGAATTATAGCTTTGCCCATTTGAGCTAACAAGTTAGCGGGCAGTTGCGAAACAATTCGGAATTATATATACAGTTTGCGGGGCCCTGCTGGGAGCGGTCCTTGTGGATGCTCTCTCCCCACGACAATGCCACCGCAAATAAGCGCCACCGCCCAGGCGCTAACGGGCGGCGCTCTTAACAGAACCCAGACCACTGCCGCGACTACATACCCTAAGCCCCGTAAATACGCGCAGCCCCCGCCTCCGGTACCAATCCAGAAAACAGTTCCGGATGTATCATTTCGGCCATAATCTCGAGGCCCACCACCAGGCGCGGCCCCGACCTGCTGGTATAGGCGCCGGCGTCAATGGCAAAGACCCGACTATTCTTCACAGCCGGCAGGCTCGCCCACTCCTCTGTCTCAGACAGCAGCGGCACGTCTTCCAGCCCACGTTTTACGTCGAACCCGCAGGGCATAAAGATGATAACCTCTGGCTGGCTGGCCACCACTTCTTCCCATTCAAGCCGGAAGGACCCCGTTTCCTTGTCGCCGAAACAGTTTTCTCCGCCGGCCATTTCCACCATCTCCGGCACCCAGTGTCCGCCGCACATCAGCGGGTCCACCCACTCCAGGTGCAGCACCTTCGGCCGGTGAGCAATCTCCGCCGTCCTGGCCGCGATGCTGTCGATGCGCTGCTGCATCTCCCCGGTAATTCTCTCCGCCTCCGCCTCCGCTCCAGTAGCCTGTCCCACCCGCCGGATGTCCTCAAGAACATCGCCTACGTACTGGGGATCCAGGGAAATCACCTGGGGCTGCTTGGGAAGGCTGACGCTGACCTCGGCAACCTGCCGAGAGGAAATGGCTCAAACCTCGCAGATGGCTTGGGTCAGCAGCAGGTCCGGTTCCGCCGCCTCCATTGTGGGCTGGTCGATTTCATAGATGCCCAGCCCCTGCTCCAGCCTTTCCGATATGACCCGGCTGATCTCCCCGCTGCTGGGCTGGGGGTCCATCCCCTCGAAAACGCTCCGCACCACCCAGGGCTTATTCTTGGCCGCCGTCGGAAAGTCGCACTCGTGGGTAACCCCGTAAAGCTGGTCTTCCAAACCCAGCATGTAAACTATTTCGGTGGCGCTGGGCAGAAACGAACAAATACGCATGATCTTCTCCTCAATGCTGTGAGACCAGGCCCATTATAACCGCCGCAGAACAGTACCCATAGTGCCTAATCATCCGTCGTGCTGATCTGCTCGTGAAATTCCCCGTCATGGGAGTAAAGGTGGGAGTCCTCCGCCAGGTAGTCCCACTGGTGTTCGTCGTACCGGTAGTACTCCGAGGCCCCCAGGAAGGTTCGCCGGAACGACGCCTCCAGCGTGCCATGAATCTGGAAAGCCGCGAAGGCTACCGCCGCCACAATTACCAGCAACCCTATGGCCAGCAGGGGAGCAAAAGTGCCGCCCAGCAGGAAAAGGTGGATGGTAAAGGGCAAAGTCCATAGCACGGGGAGTACAAGCACCACAATCAGCATGCTGTTGCGAATCACCCGCTTAAGGTTCTTGGTGGTCACGTTCTCCGGCGCGCGGCGCCACGGGGGCAGGAAATAATCAATTACTTCCTCGGTCAGGGCGTGCAGGTTATGCCAGATTGCCACAATGGACGGTATGCAGGCCGCCAGCAGGGCGCCCCCCAGCAGCAGTGTATCCAATCCTTCGCTGACCCCCATCCATTGCGAAAGCTGCTGCACGTAGTCCAACCCTATGGTGCCGGCCCCGACCAGCATCACGATTATCCCGATATTCAACATTATGCGCTGGACCGAGTGGGTTACCTCATCGGCCAGGCGGGCGCCCAGAACCGAGCTTCGCCTTGACGACGTTAGCCAGACGAACAACACCCCGCTGAACTGCCGCAGCCACCCCGGCGACGTCCTGGCAATGAAGTTGGCCACGGCGACCGGCGACCGGAATATGAAGGGATAAATCAGGGCGGTGATGGCCGTCGCCAGCGTCAAGGCCGGACTGAAATAGGCCGACACCGACCCGTGGTCTACGCCTGTCTTGGCCATGGCCAGGGAGAACTCCCCCAGTTGCGGCATTCCCGTCCCCACCTGCAGCGCCGTGCGTCCATCCTGCCCCGCCAGTAGCGTTGCCAGGGTGTCGGCCAGGACCTTTCCCACAATGAATACCCCGGCGATGATCAGCGCCGGCGCCAGGTAGTCTCCAATGCTGAACACATCCATCAACATTCCCAAGGACACGAAGAAAAGCGCGGCGAACATATCCCGTAGGGGGTTCATCAGCCGGCTAATCTGTTCCGAAAGTTCCGTGTCGCCCAGGATCATACCGATCAGGAAAGCCCCTGCCGCCGCCGACAGGCCCAGTTGGTGCGCCGCCAGCGCCAGCCCGAAGCACAGGGTCAGCGTGGCAATCAGCACCATTTCTTCCGACTCGAAACGGGCTATATAGTGCATCAGCCGGGGGGCCAGCAGCGCCCCAACGGTCAGCACCGCCACGGCGAATATGGTCAGCCGCGCCGCCAGTGCCCCGATGTCTCCCAGGCTGGTGGCGTCCGCAGTAGCCACTCCGGCCAGCACCGTCAGCAGGATGACCGCTACAAAGTCCTCTACCAGCAGGATTCCCACGATCAACTGGCCCCTGAGTTCGTGCAGGCTGCCCGAATCCCGCAGCATCTTGATCAGGATGGCGGAACTGCTGATGGACAGGGCGGCTCCCAGGAAGATACGCTCCGTCTGCGTCCAGCCCAGCCAGTGGGCCAGTTCGTAGCCCACCGCAAACATGGTCGCCATCTCCAGCAGGCCGATGACGATTACCTTGAACCCCACTTGCCGGATGCGGTGCCAGCCTATTTCCAGGCCAATGCCGAACAGCAGCAGAACCAGTCCCAGTTCGGCCAGCAGGCGGATGGTCTGCAGGTTCTGCACCGGCCCCTCGACACCAGCCAGGGGACCAAGATCAATGGCGGACAGGGTGAAGGGGCCGACAATTACGCCGGCCAAGAGGTAACCCAGCACTGGAGGCATGTTGATAGTCCGGAAAACCACCAGGGCAATTCCGGCCACCGCCATGGTGATGGCAAAGTCGCGGATCAGGCCAATGCTCTCGTCGCTGGTAGCGCTGGCCAGTGAAAGCAGTATGTCTATTTCCGTTTGCTCCGGGGCGTAAACATTCCCGGTCCCTAATCCCCAATTGGGGCAAACCGGGACAACTGTCAATGGCTTAAGGGTACAGTCCTGGGGCAGAGAAGAGGATAATCTTGGCAAAGACAGGCTAGATCGCCGAATCTTCACTTTATTGGTGCATTATATACTATTTATAGGTATTTGCCTAGGGCAACGAGGGACGCGTCCAGGTCAACTGAATTACCGGCGCCGGAGGCCTCCCTCAAACGGTTTAAGGTCACGCTGCCTTTGCCGGAGGGCCCCGTAATCCTGATATCAAATGTTAACTATGAGCATAGAGTCCTGTGCAGACAAGAATTCAACACTCTTGGACTTCGGTCAGGGGGCAAAAATAATTAGCAATGGCGCCAAAGGCACCGAGGACGGCGGTATCATTCCGAATGGGGTGGAACTGCCTTGGAGAAGGGTTCAATTCTGGCCAGATGGAGGCCTGCCTCCTTTTTCACGAATCACTCGGCCGATGCGCCGCTAAAAGTTGTCGCCATCGCATGCCCGTCATACCCATCAGGGAATAGGGCTGCCTTTCACCCAAGGTCAGCAACCCGCCAGTGAACCACCTAGTACAGGAAGCACGCCACCGTGTGGTCTAAAGAAACTTCCTTCAGTTCCGGCTCCTCCTCCGAACACCGCTCCATGTAGTAGGGGCAACGGGTGTGGAAGTGGCATCCAGAGGGAGGGTTCAGCGCGCTGGGCACCTCGCCGGAGATGGCTATCTCCTCCCTTTCCTCGTCCGGGTGGGACGGCAGCGAGGCTGCAAAGAGGGCCTTGGTGTAGGGATGCAGGGGATTGTTGCTTAGTTCCAGGCTTTCCGCCGTTTCGACGATCTTCCCCAGGTACATTACGGCTATGCGGTCGCTGATATGGGCCACCGCGGCCAGGTCGTGGCCGATGAAGACGTAGCTCATACCCAGTTCCCGCTGCAGTTCCTCCAGAAGTGAGAGGATGTGCGCCCGGATCGAAACGTCCAGGGCGGAGACCGGCTCGTCCAGCACTATCAACTCGGCGTTGGTCGCCAGGGCCCGTGCTATGGCAATCCGCTGCCGCTGCCCGCCGCTGAACTCGTGGGGGAACAGGCGCCCCGCGTCCGCCGGCAGCCCAACCAGTTCCAGCACCTCGCCCACCCGGTTCTTGATGCCCTGCCGAGACATCATGCTGTGTACTTCCAGGGGTTCAGATATGATGTCGCCCACCCGCATCCGTGGACTCAGCGAGCTGAAGGGATCCTGGAACACCACCTGTACCGCCTGCCGGTACTCCTTAAGTTCCCGTCCCCGAAGCTGACCCACGTCCTTGCCCTTGAAAATCAGCGAGCCCGACGTTGGCGCTTCCTGGGTCAACACCAGTTTAGAAGTGGTCGTCTTGCCGCAGCCCGACTCGCCCACCACCCCCAGAGTCTCCCCCGGGTACACGCTGAAGTTGACGCCGTCTACGGCCTTCACGTAACCCTTGACGCGGCCCCAAAGCCCTCCCGAACTTACCGGGAAATATTTTCTCAGGTCTCGGGCTTCCAGCAGGGCCTCAGCCATTCTTTGCATCCTCAAGCGACAGCCAGCACTTGGACTCCTGACCGTTGGTGAATGAAACGTAAGGCGGTTCCTCGTTGATGCACTTGTCCGTGGCCACGGGGCACCGCGGGTGGAAGGCGCACCCTGTGGGCAGGTCCGCCAGGTTGGGCGGCTGTCCCGGAATCACGTATAGCGGGTCCTTGTTTCCCAGCTTCGGTATGGACTCGATAAGGGCCTTGGTATAGGGGTGGCGCGGGTTGTTGTAGATGTCCCGCACGTTCCCCTGCTCCACGATCTTGCCGGCGTACATCACCGCCACCTTGTCGCACATCTTGGCCACGATGCCCAGGTTATGGGTGACGAAGATCAGGGATACCCCCATTTCCTGCTGCAGGTCCCGCAAAAGGTTCAGGTACTGCAGTTGGATGGTAACGTCCAGGTTGGTAGTGGGTTCGTCGGCCACAATGAGCTTGGGACCGCCCGACAGCGAAATGGCGCCTACGATGCGCTGGCGCATGCCCCCGCTCATCTGGTGGGGAAACTCCCTCATCCGCACTTCCGGCGAAGGGATGCGGACGGAGCGCAGCAAGTCAACCACTTTTTCCCGCAGGTTGCCGCCCCTCATTCCCCTGTGGTGATGGGCCGGCTCAGCCACCTGGTCCATGATGGTGAACAGCGGGTCCAGCGACGCCATGGGGTCCTGCAGGATCATGCCCATGTCCCGGCCCCTGATCTGGCGCATTTCGCCTTCGCTCAACTCCATCAGGTCCTGGCCGTCAAACTCAATGGACCCGCTGGCGATCTTTCCCGCCGGGGGCAGCAACCGGAAGATGGCGTGGCACGTGGTGGTCTTGCCGCAGCCCGACTCGCCCACCAGGCCCATTGTTTCGCCCTGCTCCAGGGTGAAGTTGATCCCGTCAATGGCCTTCACCACCCGGCTCCCGCCAAACAGCGAGAAATGGGCGTAAAGGTCGGTTACCTTCAACAGCGTTTTGGTTGCTATTGCCACTCTGTATGCTTCCTTTGATGCTTACCGGTTTCTCAACTGGGGGTCCAGCCGCACCCGCATCCAGTCGCCCAGCAGGTTGGCCGCCAGCACCAGCAGCATGATGCAGATGCCCGGGGCCACCGTCAGCGTCCAGCGCTCTGAAATCAGGGTGGGCCGCGCGTCCGCCAGCATGTTGCCCCACGTGGGTGTGGGTGGGGGAACTCCAACGCCCAGGAAACTCAGGGACGCCTCCAGGATGATGGCCACGCCCACCGTCAGGCTGAACAGCACCATTGCCGTGTTCATAATGTTTGGCAAAATATGCCGGAACATAACCCGTATCTTGCCGGCCCCGGTAACCTCCGCCAGCTTGACGAAGTCCCGTTCCCGCAAGCTGAGCACCTCGCCCCGAATCACGCGGGCGTACCTGGTCCAAAAAACGATCATTAGTATCATAATGATGGTCCATAGCCCCGGACTCAGCACCGCCGCCAGAAAGATGCCAAAGACAAGGGATGGCAGGGCCAGCTTGGCATCCGTTATCCGCATTATCACCTGGTCCCACAGGCCGCCCATGTACCCCGACACGATGCCCAGCGTTACACCCAGCATCCCGGCGAACACGGTGCCCAGCAGGCCAATTATCAGGGAAGTTCTGGCGCCGTAGATTAGGCGGCTCAGGATGTCTCTGCCCTGGAAATCCGTGCCCAGGGCCGTATTCCAGCTCCCTCCCGCATAGACCGCCGGTGCAAAGACTTCGATGGGCTTCACCGACGTCTCGGCGTCGTGAGGCGCCAGCAATGGCGCAAAAATGGCCACCAGGGCCACGAACAGGATAATCCCCACCGGCAACTTGGGCGCTTCCTTCAGTATGCCCCATGAGCGGTTGGCTATCGTGGCGACCTGTTCCGTCCCAGTTGGCGGAGAAGTTATCAATACCTGGTCACTTGCCATGCTGCTTCCTACCTGGTCAAACGTATTCTGGGGTCAAGGTAACCGTACAGAACATCTACTGTGAAGTTGGTGCCCACGATCATCACGCCGGCCATCACCACCACTCCCTGCACCAGGGGAAAGTCCCGGTTAATCAGCCCGTCATACAGCAGGCGCCCAATGCCCGGCCAGGAAAACACCACTTCCACCACCACCGCTACGTTGATCATCACCACCAGGTTTACGGCGGCCAGAGTGAGCACCGGGATAAAGGAGTTCTTCAAAGCGTGCTTGACGATGACTACTGTTTCCGGCAGGCCCTTCAGGCGGCACAGCTTGATGTATTCGCTGCCAAGTACTTCCAGCATGCTGGAGCGGGTCAAGCGCAGCATTGCCCCCGAGAAGAACCACCCCAGGGACAGCGACGGCAGCACCAGGTGCCGCCAGTCAAAGAAGCCCTCCGGCTTGCCCAGGAAGGGAAGCCATTCCAGCTTCACCCCGAATAACAGCACCAGCAGCAGCGCCACAAAGAAGGACGGCACCGATAAGCCTAAGAGAGCAAAGGTCTTCCCGAAGCTGTCCCACCATGAGTCCACCTTAACCGCCGACATTATGCCCAGCGGTATGCCGATGGCCATGGAGATGAGGAAGGCCCAGAAGGCCAGAAGCAGGGAATTGGGCAGCCGGTCAAAGTAAAGCGATCGCACCGACGTCCCGTACTGGAAGGATTCTCCGTAGTCGAAGCGGGCTATGTTCCAGACGAATGATACGTACTGTTCCGGCCAGGACTTGTTCAGTCCCCATGCCTCAGACTGCCGGGCTATATCCTCCTCCCGCGCCCCCGGGTACTCGTACAGCAACTCAGCGGGATTGCCTGAGGCCCGTACCAGGACGAAGATGATCATGCTCAACACCACCAGGGTGATGAGGCTGGAAAAAAGCCGCTTCGCAATGAAGGTCTTCAAAGTACCTCCCTTGTCCTGCTTTGAGAGAAGTCCTTAACGAGTCCCCGACAAACCTTATGTCAGGAGAAATACGGCCATTGCATAACCACCATTCCGGCATTCGCCGGAATCCAGAAAGGCCAGGGCAGTCTTCTACAATTGGACGGGGAAACGGCGCAAGCCGGCATCCCCGCTCTCACTCTACGGGTTTATTTCAATATCCTCGTACGGGAACAGGGACGTGGAAACCACGGAATAGTCGGCGATATCACCCTTGATCTTGGGGCCGGCCCCCATGGCAAAAGCGTTGATGTACACCGGCACGAAAATGTACTCGTCCAGGATGTAAGCCTGTAACTCCTCAACGATAGCGGACCGCTCTTCCAGGTCCAGGCTTGCCTCGAATTGGGCCATCTTGGCGTCAATGTTGTCGTCACAGATTACCGACGAACCCTGATCGCAAAGCCCGAAGGCCCGGAAGTAACCCGCTGCGTTGGGCGGCCCGGTGGAAATGGAGAAGGCTATCTGGGTTCCGGGGAAGCCTTCCCGGTGTTCCCTCAACATGCTCAGGAATACCGGCCGCTGGGTGACGTTCAATTCGCTCTTGATCCCGATTTCCCGCAGCGAGTCCATGATCCGCTCTGCCAGCGAGAAAACCGGCGGGAAGGGAGTGAACGCATCTATCTCAAAGCCGTCCGCGTAACCGGCCTCCGCCATCAGCTGCTTTGCCTTTTCCACGTTATATTCCGGTACTGGCCGCTCCAGGTAATCGCCCTTTCCAGGGGGAATGAAGTTTCCGGTCGGTATCGCCAGTCCCTGGGTCTCGGTGGCTGAGAGGAACTCCCGGTCCATCGCCAGGCTCACGGCCTCGCGGACCCGCTTGTCGTGGAAGGGATTGTCCGGTTCCTCGTAGCCCGGGAAGAACAGCCAGAAGGGCGCCGAGTTGTTGGGGTCGATCTGGATATTGGGGTCGTCAATAGCGTCCTGCAGCAGGGCGCCGGTGACGAAATAGGCAACGTCCACTTCGCCCGTCTTCAACGCCGCAACCCGGGAGGCCAGTTCCGGCACGCCCTTGGTTTCGATGGTCTTGATGTTGGGTACTTTGCGCCAGTAGTCCTCGTAGGCTTCCATTATCACCGACTGGCCCGTGGTCTGGCCCACTATCTTGTAGGGACCCGCGCCGATGGGCGCCTCAATGAAGCCCTCCGGTCCAACCTGCTCGTAATATGCCTTGGGAACAATGAAGCCCGCGCCGGAGGCCTCCGAACCGTAAAGTTCAAGGAAGTCTATGAACGGTTCAGTGAAGTGAAAGGTGATAGTGCGTTCGTCTACGATTTCAATACGATCGGTCTTTTCCTGGTAAATATCCGCATTGGCGCCGCTGTAGTTCTCGTAGGAGAACTTGACGTCTTCAGTGGTTACCGGGTCTCCGTTGTGGAAGGTAATCCCTTCCCGCAGGCGGAAAGTCGCTTTCATAAAGTCGTCGGTCATTTCCAGGTCTTCCGCCAGCAGGTACACGAACCGGCCATTGGGCATTGCCCCGATCAGGGGATCAAACACATTCTGCAGGAAAGCGGAATACGGGGTTCGGGATGCCGGCGCCACCTGGGGATCGGACCACTTGGGGCTCAGGGCCGTGTGGTAGGCCAGCACCATCTCCCCTTCCGATTGCTTTGAGCGGTCAGGATCGATGATAGGGTCCTTGATATCAAAATCGATAAACCCTTCCGTTGACTCCTCGCTGGGTGTTTCCCTGATCGCCGCCGGCAGCGGTGTGGCCGTGGCGGCTGCCAGCGCCCTGGTGGGCGCCGGAGCGGCGGGCTCAGACTGTTGTGACTGCCCCTGGTCCGGCTGGGAAGCAGCTTCTTGCGATGCTGCTGGTCCCCCCGAGGAAGGTTGCTGTGAGGATGCCTGCTGTGAAGAAGCCTGTTGAGAACCGGCGCCACTGTCAGGCGCCTGGGGAGCCTCCGGCGAAGATGTTCCACAGGCAATTGCCATGATCAAAAGCAGCGCCGCAGGGAGCGCCAACAGCCTTATGGCCCGGCCAAAACGAGCATTTACCATACCTGGTTAACCTCCTTGGGAGTTTACAATATCGCCAAGACTGCAGAATTCCCTTCCAAACCGGAAGGGCGGTGCTCCAACCCTTTTGCATTCTGGCAACCTGCAGTTCCGTTACCTTCTTCTGCTCTTCGAACACAAACGTGGTACGGGCAGGAAGCCTTACCCGAAAGTTGATGAACAAATCTACACTTGGCGGATGAAGTATGTCAATCCTGCACGAATTATCGGTGGGGAGCGTCACCGGAAGCATAGGCAGACGATACCTTTACGAAAAACGACTATGAATGAACGACATATACGAGCATACGGCTATTCCCCTAAAGTGAAAGGAACCAGCCATACCCATTGGGAGGCCGAACCCTGCCACATGCGTGTTTCCTTCCAGGAAGTGGCGATCGGGAGAATCTCCTTCCTCTTTCATTGCCCTTCGGTCGCGGCAATACTGCCATGCCGAGAGAAGGAGCTTCCATATCAGAGTGACGGACCGCCTGTCTTAGTTCCAGGGACCCGCTTTTCTTCGAGCGCCTGGGGCAACTCTTCCGGGGTGACCTGAGCCGGTATGGTCCCCAGAAGGAAACGCCAGGGAGAGGCATTTTCAGCGCCTCTACCCTGGCGTTAGTCGGGGTTTGGTTGCCGTATTGACCGGCTAGGCCAGCGAACCCGCCAGCTTTTCCAGGTTGCTCATTTCCGGCGTCTCCGCGTCGCCCTTTTCTTTCCAGACGCTGGACGCCTTGGCCAGGCTGTCCTGGGCAACTTCCTTTTCGCCCTTTCCGGCCATCACCCGGCCCAGGGAGAAGAGATCGCGGGGTGTCTCCCTGCGGCTCAAGCGCTCTTTCAGCATCCCCTCAGCCTTGTCCAACTGCTCGGCCCGCAGGTACGCCTCAAGCATAGTGTCCTCGAACACCTCCCGCTGGGCGTGGCTGCCGCCGATGCGGGTCAGTTGCGGGAACACAGGCTCCAGGTAGTCCACCGAGGTCTGGTAGTCCCCCTGCGCGAAGGCGTCAATCCCCTGGGCCAGGGGAAGGACCACCTCTTTCGCGAAAATATTGCCGTTCTCCGCGTTGGTGCGGAGGCGGTTGATCATGTGGTCCATCAGTTCCCGGTCGCCGCTGGCAGCGAAGGCCAGGGCGGCGTGGGCGTCGCGGAAGGCAGCGCCCGGGGTGGTGGCCGCCGGAGCCGCCTGTTCCTTACCCTCTTCCCAGGGCATGGGGGGCTTCTCCCCGCCGTAGATGGTCAGCCGCCACATCAGGGACGCGCTGTCCGACAGGCCGGAAATGTTCTTCGCGACGGCGGTGGGACGGATCCAGTCCTCGTAAAGCTGCAGGGCCTCCCCGTACCGGCCCAGGGCCAACTCGAACAGGGCCTGGTGCCAGGACAGATGGGTGTGGTAGTGGGCCCGGGCGTCGAACCCTTCCAGCCAATTGCCCAGGAAGTTCCCGCCCGTGGCCGGGTCGCCGTACTCGAAATAGGAGTGGGTAACCGAGTGGGCGGCCACCGCATTGCCGGGGTTTATTTCCAAAGAACGCTCGGCCAGGCTCAGCGCCTTGTCCAGGATGCCCATTTCGTGGTGGGCGAAGGCATACTGGCCCAGGAAAGCCCAGTCGTCGCCACAGTGGGGGGCCAACTCGTCCATCATCGACAGAAGCGCCGGTGGGAAGTGGGGGTCCCCTGCGCCGCTGCATCCCAGCATATAAAGGCGCTGCGCCAGACGATGCAGCACCGCGTCGCGGGGACTCTCGGCCAGGTGTTCCCGCACCAGCGCCAGGGCGTCGGGCCCCTTGCCATTGGCCCACAGGTTCACCGCTTCGAGGTGCCGCCGTTCCCGGTCGGAAATGCCGTCGGCCAGTTCCAATCCCCGCTTGACGCTTTCCCGAGCCTGGTCGGGGCGGGCGCGGGTCATGTGCAGGAAGGCCAGGCAGCCGTGGGCGATGGCAAAACCCTCGTCCAAGTCAATTGCTTCCTGCAGTTTCTCCTCGGCACCGTAGGCCTGGGAAAGCAGCAAGTCAATTCCCTCTTGCCAGCGGTCCGCCGCATCGGGGGAGTTGGTGGACAGGGTCATTCCGTATCGGTCTTTGATGTTGCCTGGCATAGCCTAACCTCCTATGTTTCTGGCCCGACAAACACTTGTGAGTGAACTGTAAGGTGCAAATACCAGCGCTTGGGCCCGGTATTCGTAAAGCTATATGCCGCTAATAATGTTACCACACTGAAATGGTGAAAAGCGTGGCAGAAAATTGTGAAGATATCCTCTTGGGCTTACGCATCGGGTATGCGGATTACCGAACGCAGCGTTTCGCCGCGCTCCATCGCTTCAAAAGCAGCCTCCGTATCCTCCAGCCCAATAACGGCCGAGACCACCCGATCCAGGTCAAGCTCGCCGGACAGGTAATAGTTGGCCAGCAGCGGGAAATCCCGCGACGGCAGGTTGTCTCCGTACCAGCTTACCCGCAGCGACCCGCCCAGACCGAAGAACTGGAGCATGGGCACGTCCACCACCATAGTCGGGTCCGGAACGCCGATCAGGACGCAGGTGCCAGCCAGGTCCCGTGACCACAGGGCCTGCAGCAAAGTCTGGGGCATCCCCACGCACTCGAACGAATAGTCCACCCCGTTTCCGCCGGTCAGTTCCTTGATGGCCTCCACCGGATCGCAGTCAGCAGCGTTGACCACATCGGTGGCGCCGAATTCTTTAGCCCAGGCCAGCTTGTTTTCGGCAATGTCCACGGCGATGATTTTGGAGGCACGGGCGAGTTTGGCCCCCATAATTACGCTTGAACCAATCCCGCCGCAGCCATAGACGGCCACCGTACCGCCCCGCCGGACGCCAGCGGTGTAGAGCACGGCCCCCACGCCGGTGGTGACGCCGCACCCCAGCAGGCTGGCCTGCTCCGGCGGGCAGGCAGTGGGCACCGGTACAGCCTGGCGGGCCGCCACAACGGTGTGGGTGCAGAAGGTTCCGATTCCCAGGGCGGGGTTCAGCACGGCGCCATCCTTTTTGGCCGACATGCGGGGCTGGGCGTTCAGGCTGGCCGAGCACAGGTTGGGCTGCCCCAGGGCACAGAAGCGGCAGTGTCCGCAAGGGGCGCGCCAGGCCAGCACCACGTAGTCACCAACCCTGGGTTCGGTTACTCCCTCGCCCACGGCCTCCACAATGCCGGACCCTTCGTGGCCCAGCAGGAAGGGAAACTCGTTGGTAATCTTGCCCAGCTTGTAATGCAAGTCCGTATGGCACACCCCGCTGGCCTGTATGCGAACCAGTACTTCGCCCGGTCCGGGGTCGTCTACGACAATCTCTTCCAGCAGGGCCGGCTCTCCGGCAGCCCTGGATATAACTCCCGTTCCGTTAGTGGGCATGGTGGTTCCTCCGTGTGGCAGTTGGTTGATGGATCAGATGGGGAAATATCGGTCAGGATGAGGTTTTTGCAGGTTTGGAAGGCTTCTGCGAGGCCTCTTCCCTGGCTTGCACCGCGGCCTGGAGGATTGGCAACAAGGTCTCGGCGGCGTGTTCTATCAATACCCCGTTTGGTTGCGTTATCTCCATGTCGAAGAACACGGTTACGTTCTCCGTAATGTCTTCTCCCACAGGCGCAGGCTGTCCATTGCCCAACCAGAGCGTATCTGTATCTTCGTAATAGGAGATT
>DAOUHR010000076.1:0-37338 GCA_034428635.1 Dehalococcoidia bacterium | reverse complement strand
GTTGGGTTCGCGGAACTGGGCCATCGTCCCAGGGCCGCCATCGCCCCCATAGCCCGCTTCGCCCGTGCCGGCCACCGTGGTGATAATGCCGGTGGCGGCGTCGACCTTTCTGATGACGAAGTTAAGGCGGTCTACGACGTAGACGTCGCCGTTAGCGTCCACCTGCAATGAGTAGGGCTGGTTGAAGGTGGCGCCAGTGGCGGGGCCGCCGTCGCCCGAGTATCCCTGCTCGCCTGTTCCCGCAACAGTGGTGATGACGCCGCTATCCACGTCGACGCGGCGGACGCAGTGGTTGGTGGCCTCGGCAATGTACAGGTTGCCGTCGGTATCGAAAGCGCACATAAAGGGTTCGCTCAGGTGCGCCTCGGCGGCGGGTCGGCCGTCGCCCCGGTAGCCTTTCTCACCGGTGCCGACCGTGGTGATGATGATGCCCGTTTCGTACTGCATAGAGATTACTCCTGCCAGATGTAGGAAGAGAACTGAACGCTTCTTTCCAGATAGATACCAAAGGATAGACAGGTTCCCACTGGTTGTCCACGCCGGGCAGCGGTTGAGGTGGCAGGCACCACGGACGAGCATGCTGTCCGACAGGGGATTCTTCAGGCTATCGTCCAGCGTTCACCGGTAGGAATTTTTTTGTTTCCGGCCCATTTTGTCCCATTTTGTCCCACTTCTTGGGACTTTTGTATCTGACAGAGCGGGTTGGACGTTTCCCTGATGGACTGCCTTAGGGCCGTTGCCAGATAGGAAATGGGACACTGAGCGGGCCAAAGCTGGGCGAAATTTGGCCACTTTGTCCCATTTTGAGCCACTGCAGGCAACAGATTGGCGGCCATTCACTGGTGTTATCTCCTGCGCGCTGACTACAGGAAAGGGAACAAGGCGGGCCAACATTTATGGTAGGGATGGGTTATCCAGGGAAGCAAGCAAGGGGTATCCAGCGTCGATTGAATTCCTGGCAAATTCGGCGCTGAGCCATTTTGCTGGTTCCAGGTAGATTCCGCCGAACCATCCAAGTCCATCCTACAAGCGGGATTTCAGTCAGACAGGAGGGCTAAAGGGAAGAATCTCGGTCCCTTCGGCAAGCTAAGCGGCATGACTCAAGGCCACAAAGAATGCGGCATCAAGGAGGTTACTACCCTAACCCGAGCCAGGCCGACTGACCTGGTCGCCACTGTGGCAGAACCATTGGGGCAACACGTCAGGGCGTTTCTGAATCTTCTGCGGGGGTCAGTTCCAGCATGCGCATGCCTCGTTCCACCTGCTGGCCGGGCTGCACGGCCACCCGCCGGACGACGGCGTTGCCGGGAGCGGTGATGGCCAGTTCCATTTTCATTGACTCCATGAGAAGGACGGTCTGGTTGCGCTCCACTCGCTCCCCTTCACTGACCAGAACATCCAGCACCGCGCCGGGCATTGGGGCAAGGACGTCGCCGGAGAATTCAGCGCCGGGGGATCTGTCGCGCCGGCGACCGTCCTCGCGCTGGAACACGAACAGGTCGCCGTCCAGCCACAGGTGCAGCTGCGGGCCGACCCAGGCCCAGGCAAAAGGAAGGATACGGCCCGACTCGGTACGACACAGTCCCTCTCCTATTCGTGTTGCCTCGATTTGGAGCGCAAGGGTGTGCGGGGGGGAGCCCTCATGTTCGCCGTCCAGGTGGAATATGCAGCTGTCGCCTTCTTCCGTCAAGCGACAGGTGAAGGCTCCTGACGTCACCGGATGTACGAGCCGCAACTGGCCGGAGTGACGGTTCACGGCAGCCTCCTGGCGCCGGCGGACTGCCACGGGTTGGCGTGAGCCGGTCCGTCCTGCCCAGACGATGGAGAGCCAGTGCCGGTCGGCTGGACAGCGGCCCACGCCGCCAGGGATTTGACCAGCGTAAGGGTCTCCGCCGGTGTGGACGGGACGGTTACCGCCGGGTTCCACTCCAGGAAACCGGTATCGTAGTCGCCGCGTTGGAACTGGGGGTGGGCCAGCACCGACCGCAGCAGGGGGATGTTGGTCACCACGCCCAGAACCTGGAATTGGGACAGGGCTACCTCCAGCCGGCGCAGGCTGGCCTCACGGTCAGGTCCCCACGCAACCAGCTTCGCCAGCATGGGATCGTAGTAAATCGACACTTCCTGGCCCTGGGCAACGCCACTGTCCAGGCGAAGGCCGGGCCCGTCGGGGGGCAGCCAGCGCAGCAGTGTTCCGGTGGACGGGGCGAAGTCGTGGTAGGGGTCTTCAGCGTAGATACGGGCCTCGATGGCGTGGCCCCGCGGCTGGATGTCGGACTGTTGCAATGTAAGGGGTTCTCCGCTGGCAACGCGCACCTGCCACTCCACCATGTCCAGCCCCAGGACAGCCTCGGTGACGGGGTGTTCAACCTGTAGCCGGGCGTTCATTTCCAGGAAGTAGAACTCGCCACGCTGGGGGTCGAGCAGAAACTCGACCGTGCCGGCGTTGAAGTAGCCGGCGCCCCGGGCCACAGCAATGGCGGCCTCGCCCATGCGCTGGCGCAAGTCGGGTGTAAGGGCAGGGGATGGTGTCTCCTCGATGATCTTCTGATGGCGGCGCTGGATGCTGCACTCCCGCTCGCCCAGGTGGATGGTGTGGCCTGCGGCGTCGGCCAGAACCTGCACCTCCACATGGCGGGGATTGGCTACGTAGCGTTCCAGGAAGACCCGGCCGTCGCCAAAGGCGGCCTGGGCCTCCCGGCTGGCGGATTCCAGGGCGGTGTCCAGGTCGTTGCGGTCATGGACCAGGCGCATGCCCCGGCCGCCTCCCCCTGCGGCGGCCTTGACCAGCAGGGGAAAGCCCAATTGGTCCGCGAATTCCCCAGCATTTGGGTCTCCAGGTGTACAGACGGGGGAACTGGGAACCACGGGTACTGCGGCGTCCTCCGCAATGGTCTTGGAACGCAGCTTGTCGCCCAAGGCCTCCATGCTCTGGGGCGACGGTCCGATGAAGGTAATGCCGGCGTCACGGCAGGCCCGGGCAAAGCGGGGGTTCTCGGACAGAAATCCGTAGCCGGGGTGGATAGCCTCCGCGCCGCTGTCCAGGGCGGCCTGTACTATCTTTGGGATGTCCAGGTAGGTTTCCTCTGCGGTATGGCCGGGAAGGGCGACGGAGTAGTTTGCCGTCGCCACGTGGGGTGCTCCGGCGTCGGAGTCGGAGTAAACCGCCACCGGGGAGATGCCCATGGCACGCAGGGTCCGGTTGATGCGGACGGCGATTTCGCCTCGGTTGGCTACCAGGACTTTGGTGAACATGCTGGTGGTCTGTCCTCACGGAATGGGTTGTTGCTGCTGTGGTTGTCGGGGCCTCTAATGACTTCGGGGTTCCCGCCTGCGCGGGAACTGCGGGCTGTGCGGCAGTCCCCGTCACATACGGAAGACGCCTTGCTGCCTTGGCGGGTAGGGGGCATTCAGGGATGCGGCAATGGCCAGACCTACCATGTCACGGGTGTCCACCGGGTCGATAATGCCGTCGTCCCACAGGCGGGCGGTGCTGTAGTAGGGGTCGCTTTCGACTTCGTACTTTTCCAGGATGGGTTTTTGCAGGGCGTCCCGTTCCTCTTGTTCCATGGTGCGGCCCTGGCGTTCAAGCTGCTGAAGACGGACGGTTAGCAGGACTTCGGCCGCCTGCTGGCCGCCCATGACCGAGATCCGTGAGTTGGGCCAGGTCCACAGGAAGCGTGGCTGGTAGGCTCGGCCGCACATGCCGTAATTGCCCGCCCCGAAGGAACTGCCAATGATGACGGTGAACTTGGGAACGGCGGCGTTGGTGACGGCCATGACCATCTTGGCGCCGTCCTTGGCTATGCCGCCGGCCTCGTACTGACTCCCTACCATGAAGCCGGTGATGTTCTGCAGGAAGAGCAGGGGGATGCCGCGCTGGCTGCACAGTTCGATGAAGTGGGTGCCCTTCAGTGCGCTTTCGGAAAAGAGAACGCCGTTGTTGGCCACGACGCCCACCGGGTAGCCCCAGATGCGGGCAAAGCCACAGACCAGGGTTTCGCCGTAGGTGGCCTTGAACTCGTGGAAGCGGCTGCCGTCCACGATGCGGGCAATCACCTCCCGCACGTCGTACTGGCGGCGGTTGTCGGGGGAGACTATGCCGTAGAGTTCCGCCGGGTCGTGGGCCGGCGGTTCCGGCGTTGTTACCTGGAAGGGTGGATCGCGGCGGCGGACGAAGTTCTCGACGATGTTGCGGGTGATGGCCAGGGCGTCGTCATCGTCGGCGGCCTGGTGGTCGGCCACACCGGAAACACGGGTATGCACGTCGGCGCCGCCCAGGGTTTCGGGGTCCACCTCCTCGCCGGTGGCGGCCCGTACCAGCGGGGGTCCACCAAGGAAGATAGTACCCTGCTGGCGAACCATTACCACCTCGTCGCTCATGGCGGGAATGTACGCGCCGCCGGCGGTGCAGGAACCCATGACCACGGCCACCTGGGGGATTCCCAGGGCCGACATCCGGGCTTGGTTGTAGAAAATGCGGCCGAAGTGGTCGCGGTCGGGGAAAACCTCGGCCTGCAGGGGCAGGAAAGCGCCACCGGAGTCCACCAGGTAGATGCAGGGCAGGTGGTTTTCGAGGGCGATTTCCTGGGCCCGCAGGTGCTTCTTTACAGTTATGGGGTAGTAGGTGCCGCCCCTGACTGTTGCGTCGTTGGCGACAATCACTACCTCCCTGCCGTGGACAACTCCTATGCCAGTGACGATGCCGGCGGAAGCCACGTCGCCGTCGTACAGATCCCAGGCGGCCAAGGGGCTGAGTTCCAGGAAGGGAGTATTTGCGTCGACCAGGCGGTCGATTCGCTCCCGGGCCAGCAGCTTGCCGCGGCTCCGGTGCAGGTCCACCGTTGCCTGGCCGCCTCCCTGGCGGGCCTGGGCCAACCGCTCCTTTAATTCCCCCACCAGGGCCTCCATGCGGGCCTGGTTGTCGGCAAAGCCGGGGTCTGCGTTGGGCAGGTTGGAACCGATTACGTCCATGCGGTCTCCGTGGCGGCGCGTCCTTATTCCTATAGTATTATTATCCACGAAGGAGCACGAAGTTTCACGAAGGAGGCTAACGATATGCCGTCATTCTGGGAAAAGGTAACAGTAGAAGGGCTGGAAATGGACCTGTATGCAAGTGTGCCGTCGGGGTCGGGGCCCTTCCCGGCGATAGTGGTGGCCCATCCGGCCAGCGGAGTCGGGGAATTCACCCAGAGCGTTGCGGACCGGCTGGCGGAGGAGGGATACGCGGCCGTCGCGCCGAACCGGTTTCACCGGGTGCCGGCGGAGGCGCTGGCCGGTGGGCAGGCGGCCGGCCAGTTCCTGAACGACGTGGAGACTATCGCGGACATGAACGCCACGGTGGACTTCCTGAGGAATCACCCGGCCATTGACGGGGAACGGATTGGGATTATCGGGTTCTGCTCTGGGGGCAGGATCGCGTGGCTTTCGGCGGCCACCAATGCCCACTACCGGGCGGCGGTACCCTACTACGGGGGCAACATTATGGCTACCGTGGGCAATGCTACGGCGACGCCCTTCGCGCTGGCCGAAGGGATTGGCTGTCCCATGCTATTCCACTTCGGTGGGGTGGACGTCAACCCCTCGCCGGAGGATATGGCCAAGCTGGACGCTGAGCTGACCCGGCTGGGCAAGGAGCATGACTTCCGGACCTACGCGGGGGCCGGTCACGCTTTTCTGGACCAGACCCAGGCGGCCAGGTACCACGAGGAAGCGGCCAAGGCGTCGTGGCCGGTTACGGTGGAGTTCTTTGCCCGGCACCTCAAGGGCTAGCAGACAACCTTCACTGGATTGGTAGGCGCTAAAGAGGTAACGTCATTCCAGCTTAAGCTGGAATGACGTTACCTGAGGTCTTCACATTTCTTGCAGCTATGGCAGCTTGCTAAAGGTTCTGTACGATGTTGTCCGGGGCGCGGCAGAGGATTGCCACCATCTCCTCTTCGTAGGGGTTTTCCTCGATGTGCGGGGTGTGTGAGGGGACGAAGAGGAAGTCTCCGGGCCCTGCTTCGATCCATTCCTCCAGGTTATCGCCGAACCAGACCCGCACGCGGCCCTGGATTACGTAGGCCGCAGTTTCGGCCTCCAGGTGGGTGTGAGGCGGGCCCTTTTCCAGGGGGGCCGCGGTGACCTTGCCCATCCAGATTTTGGTGGTGTCGCCCTTGCCGGGGTTGACCGCCGGCTGGCGCACCATGCCAGGCGTCTGGATAGTTTCCGAGGCATCGCCCACGGCATGGACCACGTAGGGCTTGAGGGTAGACTGCTGTTCCGTGGTTGTCATGGTATTTGCTCCTTACCTTTATTTGCCTGGTACTCGGGTGCCAGTATGATACATCCTCCGACGGTCTGGCACATCACCCACGCGGGACCGACAACTGCTGGGACAGGAGGTGATGCTAGGGCGTGTCGTCATATTCAATGTCATTGCTACCAAGGCAGGAACCTCGACCTCAGCTCATCGAGGTTCCCGCCTTCGCGGGAACGACGAAAAGGGACGTTCGGAGAGTTCTACCTTCAATTTGACGACATCCCCTGATGTCAAAGGGGCCTGCCGCTTGTCTGAGTCGTTTCCCAATAATTAGTTCACCACCAAATCCGTCCCCAGCTTCGTCAAAGTCTCGCACCCGTCGGAAGTAACCAGCACAGTGTCGCCAACGGACATGGCCAGCTTGCGGTCCCAGTCCAGCAGGATCATGTGCATAAAGATGACCTTGTTGGGCTGCACCACCAACGGGTTATCGCGAAAAATCATGGGCCAGTCCATCCAGGTGGGCGGGTACAGGGCTCCCAGGCTGTAACCGCAGGCGTTAAGACGATGCTCCCCAAACCCGGCGCGGTCCAGGGCGTCGGCATGGGCGGTGAAGATGTCGCCGAAGGTGGAGCCGGGGCGGGCTGCCTCCTTGCAAGCCTGGAGCGCCTCGCAACAGGCGGCGTGCATGGCAAGCTGCTGCTGGCTGGGTTGGCCGGTGAGGATGGTCCGCATCAGGCAGGAATGATAGTGGCGGTAGGCGCCGCCGAATTCCAGTTGTAGCTGGTCGTTGGCGTCCAGCGTTCGGTAACCGGTGAAGTTCCGCACCATCAGGGCGTTCTCTCCAGACCCGATGATGTAGCGGGATGCTGCGTAGTCACCGCCGCCCTGAAAGACCGCAGAGTGCATTCCGGCCAGCACCTCCTGCTCCGGCGTGCCCGGCCTTGCCAGACGGTGGGCCGCGGCCAGGGCGTCGTCGGCCAACGCCGCGGCCCGGCGGACGTAGTCCAGTTCCCTGTCACTCTTTATCAGCCTGAATTGGCTCACCAGTTCCGAGCAGTCTTCGTACTGGCAGCGGCCGTCGATGGCGGCCTTGACCTGCTCCCACCGGGCGGCGGTCAGGCACCAGGCTTCCATTTCCACGCCTACCTGCTGGCCCTTGCAGCCCTGCTCGTCCAGGATTTGCCACAGGTCCCGCCCCGGGTTGCTGTCGGCGCTGTCCACCCAGATTCGGATATCCTCAATTACCGATGTAAGCCTTGCTTGCCGCAGGTCGGCGGACCGGGTAAGCAATACCAGGTTGCCGTCGGCCCCCAGGTAGAGGCACTGGAACTGGGAATATCCGGTGGTGTCGTAGCCAGTCAGGTAATACATGCTTTCCTGCCGGAATATCAGCAGGGCTGCCAAACTCCGCGCGTTCAGGTCCGCGACGACCTTGGCCCGGCGTTCCGCCAGTTCCTGTTCGTTGAAGTGGAGGGGCATCTCGTTCATCCTCGTTCTCTGTGATGGGACGGTTGGTCGATTCTATCACCGCAAATCGCAGTTTACGCCTGTATAATCCAGCCACACCATATTCCCGGCCATCAGGATCAGCCCGAAACAGATTTCTTACAAAGGGAGGTGTCGCATGGCAACCATAAACTCGGTGCTGGGGCCAATGGATACAGCGGACCTGGGGTTCACTCTGCCCCATGAACACTTGATCGACTCATCGGCAGGTATCCGGCAGACCTATTACGAGCTGGAGTTTCGCGACCAGGCCCTGGGAATGGCCCTGGAGTCCTTTACCCAGGCCAAGGAGGGCGGCGTGGACACGGTAGTGGAAGTTTCGCCGCTGGACCTGGGGCGTGACGTGGCGCTGATGAAGGAGGTGTCGGAACGAACGGGAGTGCAGTTCATCTGCTGTACGGGTTGCTGGCTGGACGTCCCCCGCAGCTTCTGGGGCCGGGACAAGGACTTTATCGCCGACCTGTGGGTGCGGGAAATCGAGCAGGGCATTGAAGATACGGGAATCAAGGCCGGTATCATCAAAGTAGCCACCAGCGACCCGATAACCGAACAGGAAGAGCTGATGCTGCGCGCCTCGGCCCGGACCCACCTGCGCACCGGCGTGCCCGTCACCACCCACACCCCGGCCGAGTCACGTATCGGCGAGGAGCAGGTGCGCATCCTGAAGGAAGAGGGAGTGGAACCGCACAACATCTACGTCGGCCACATAAACAACACCCTGGATCCCGACTACCACCACGAACTGGCCCGCCTGGGCGTGTGGCTGGGCTGGGACATCAACAACCCCTTCGGGCGGCCCAACCTGCCGTCCTGGCAGGAACGCACCGACTACCTGAAGGCGCGGCTGGACGAGGGCCTGGACGCCAACATGATGCTGTCCCACGACTGGAATATCGTCTTGTCCCGCATCGGGTCGCCGGGCATGCCCACCCGGGAGCAGAACCCGGACGGCTACCTGTGGCTGAGCCGGGCGGTCATTCCCCGGCTGATGGAGGCGGGTGTGCCGCAAAGGGTGGTTGACCGGATGATGATTGAGAATCCGAGGCGGTACTTTGAGGGGGCGCGGCCAGCGGGCTGACCCCAAATCCGCTCGTCCCGAGCTTGTCGAAGGATGACCCCAAACAACCGGTGGTTCGACAAGGTCGCCATGAGCGGCACCCGGGAGTTGGCGGTCGCCACTTGAGCCGCTAAACCAGTCCCTTCACGGCCTGGGCCAGCTGGTCCACCTCATCTTCGGTGTTGAAGAAGTGGAAGGAGGCCCGAATTCCGGGTGGGTAGCCCACCTGGCGCACCACTATGCGGTGGTCGTCCCACAGGCGCGCCACCGCGGCCGGCGGTTCCCAGCCGGCCAGGGCGAAGGCCACCAGGCCGGAGGACAGTCCCGGTTCCATGGGAGAGTAGATGTGGACGCTGGGAATGTCAGCAAGCTGTGCCTTGAACCGGCCGGCCAGCTGGCGGTTGCGTTCCTCTATTTCGCCGATTCCCACTTCTTCGATAAAGCCGACCGCCTCCACGAAGGCGGCCTGGAGTGGGACGCTGGATGACCCGCCGTGGAACTTCTCCATGTCTGCTGCGTTGAGCTGCACGTTTTCGTAATCGACGGGCTGCACAATGGCGTGTCCGCCGGAGTGGGCCGGGTGAACCCTTTCGAGCAGGTCGCGGCGGATGTACAACGCCCCCACGCCCTCGTAGCCCAGCACCCACTTCTGCCCCGGAATGGAGTAGAAGTCGAAACCCTCCGCCGCCATGTCCAGCTGAAGGTGTCCGCCCGTCTGGGCTCCGTCCAGCATGATGTGCGCGCCCCGGTCGTGGGCCAGCCGTGCAAGCTCGTGGGCGGGCATGCGCAGTCCGGTGGAGTACTCGACGTGGCTGACGAAGACCATGCGGGTCTTGGGGGTGAAGGCCGCCTCGAACTTGGACAGAATGGTTTCCAGCGAGTCGTGAGGGCCCAGGTCCACCACCCGCACCCGGAGGTCGTGCCGCTTGGCGGTGGCCAGGCTGGTAAACAGGACGGAGCCGTGCTCCAGGTTGCAAGTGATGATTTCGTCTCCCGGCTGCCAGTCCAGGCCGCTTAGTACGATGTTAAGGCCCTCGGTGGTGTTGCGGGTTACGAGCACGTCCTCCGGGCTGGCGTTGAACAGCCGGGCCGCGGCCTGGCGGGCCTGGGCCTGGGTCTCGCGGCCCTGTTCCTGGACGGGACGGGAGGTGGGACCCTCGTAAAGTTCCAGGTCGATGCGGTCCTTCATGGCCTGGGCTACCCGTTGAGGGGGAGGCCCGGACCAGCCGGTGTTCAGGTAGGTCGCGTTAGCCAGAACCGGAATCTCCTCTCTCAGCTTCTGTACATCCACGGTGGCACCCCCGGCTTTTTGCGGCCCATTATACCCCGTGAGGGGTCCCAGTACCCCCAACGCCGGGAGCGCCGGCAGGATGCTGTGCCGTTAGCGGCGACAGGTGGTCGTACCCTTTCGGGTCCGGTGATTGCCCTTAGACTGTCAGCCGCATTGCTAACCCTGGAACGTAACCGGGATGTATACTTACTTTGTGAAGTCAGGTACAACAACATCGGGGATAATCCCTGCATTGAACACAGACCGCCCGATGGGCAGTTAATCCGAAATCGGGGCGGCCTGACTGCCATTGAAAGGTTGGGGGCGGCACAAGGGGCTGGGCCGGCTGGAATCCGCCACTGCCGGCGGGGCTGGTCTTAGGACTGAAAATCGTACCCTGTTCGACCGGCCGCGCCGCCTGGCCAGGTAACAAAGTGGAGGTTAGACCGTGAGCACGACAAATGCCGTAAGTGATATGTTCGACGATGCCGAAAGAGGGCTGGCGTGGTTGGAAAAACTGGAAGCATTGCAGGCCCGATCCGCATCCGACCGGGCCGCCTACGAAGTGGCGGAGTACGTAATGAAGTTGCGGGAGGCGGTAACGGCCCTGGCCGGAGACCGGTCCGCTGCCGAGTTGACCACCGCCGTCGGCGAGGCTAAGGCGCGACTGGTGGAAGAACTGCGAGAGGCAGGGGACAACGACTACTGGAATACCAGGATCCGGCCAATTCTGCTGAAGCTGGATTCCTGAGCTGCGGCGTTCGACTTCCCCAGGAAATTGGGCAGTCCTCATTGTCCGTTTAGTTTGGATTCAGCCCGTACGTGAAGCTTGGTGGTGACCCGACTCAGCCGGCGCCGTCCGGCAAAAGCACCTCGAAATTTGGCAGGGGCGGGTTTGTAACCCGCCCCCACTTCATTCGAGCTGCCTGAAGCGCTAAGTCTAAACTTGGGGCCTCACGCCCCTGCTTGGGGAGACCTGTTCGTAGCCAGCCGCTACCTGGAAGAGGAGGCTTTCCTCGAAGGGGCGGCCGATGAACTGGACGCCGATGGGCAGGCCGCCGCCGCTGAACCCGCAGGGCACGGTAATTGCCGGTAGCCCGTTGCCGTTCATCGGGCTCGTGTTGCGCGAAATAAACCCGGAGCCAGGGCCTCGGACCCGGTGGGTCTCGCCACCCAGCTCAATGTCCATTGCATCTATTCGGGGAGCAGGTATTGGCGTGGTAGGCGTGACGAGGAAGTCTATCTCCTGCAGCACCCTGGCATACTCCTCCTTGATGAGACGCTGCACCTTCATGGCCTTGGAGTAGTCGCGGCCCAGGACGAACTGGCCGGCCAGGGTTCGGTAGATGACGTTGGGGCCGTACTTGTCCCGGTCGCTGGTCAGGTAGGGCTCGTGGGTTACCACACCGTCGGAAAGGCTGGCGGCCCGTAGCGCCCCCACGTACTCCATGCTGGGCAGGCTCACCTCCACCACCGTTACACCCAATTCCTGGAGAGCGGCAATGGCATTCCTGACTGAAGTCTCAACTTCCGAGTCAACTTCGTCGAAGAAATAGTTGGCGGGGATTCCAGCGGTCAGGCCGGACAGGTCGCCGCCCAGTCCTGCCGAGTAATCGGGAACGGGGACGGGAACGGTGCTGGGGTCTAGAGGGTCGTAGCCGGCGATGGCTTGCAGCACCAGCGCGCTGTCGGCCACTGAACGGGTCATGGGGCCGATATGGTCGCCGTTGAAGCTGGTTACCATCAGGCCCCGCTGGCTGACCCGGCCGAAGGTCTGCTTGAGGCCCACCACGCCGCAGAAGGCGCCGGGCAGGCGCACCGAGCCGCCCAGGTCGGTGCCCAGGGACGCGAAGGTTACGCCGGCAGCCACGTTGGCACCGCCGCCGCCACTGGAGCCGCCCGGAATGTGGTCGAGATTCCAGGGGTTGTGGACGGCGCCGTAGTGGGGATTGTTGGAGGTGGCGCCGGCGGCGAACTCCTCCAGGTTTTCCTTGCCCAGCATTATGGCCCCGGCATCTTCGCACAGGCTGACCACCTGGGCGTCTTCGTCGGGTACGTTGTCGGCCAGGACCAGGGAACCCACGGTAGAGCGAATGCCCCGGGTGGCGAGGTTGTCCTTGATGCCGATGGGGATGCCGTGCAGGGGCCCGCGGTACTTGCCGCCGGCCAGTTCCGCCTCCAGTTGGCGGGCCCGGTCCATCGCCCGCTCGTGCAGCAGGGTGATGAAGGAGTTAAGCTTGGGCTGTAGCTGGTCGGCCCGGGCGAGGGCGGCCTCGGTAAGCTCCACGGGGGAAACCTCCCGAGAGGCTATCCTGGGGGCCAGTTCGGAAATGGTCCGGTCCAGGAGCGCATCATTAGGCATCTTCGGACCCTCCTTCGGCGGCGCGGAGCAATCTGCTGGACATCACATCGGCCAGGTCCAGGTGGGCAACTCCCGCCAGAGCCTCCAGGTAGCCGTCCACTTCTGGCTGCACCAGGTCCAGTTCCTCGTCGGAAAGCTCAAAGCCCCCGTAATCGCGGATGATGGCTTGCATGGTCTCCTTGGAAATACCCATGTGGCCTCCTTGCTGCATGAAGTTTGATTGGAGATGTGTCGCTTGATTTCGCTAGGGCCGGTGTAGTGTACAGGACTCGCGGAGGCCCTTCCCTCGTCAAGGTGGAAGGGACTATCGGCTAGTTCCCTACGGGTCAATCAAAATCCCCGGGTTCAGCACCCAGTTGGGGTCTACGGCGGACTTGGCGGCGCGGAGGGCGGCGGCGAAGGGGTCGGGGCGCTGCTGGTCGTACCAGGGGCGGTGGACCCGGCCCACGGCGTGATGGTGGGTGATGGTGCCGCCGGCGGCGATGATGGCGTCCGAGGCGACCCGCTTGATCTCTGCGTGCATTTCTATCTCTGCCCCGGGTCGACCCATGCCCTCGAAGGTGAAATAGGGGGCCGGGCCGTCGGGGTAGACGTGGGTGAAGCGGCAGGTTACCCGCCCGCCGCCGCAGACCCGGTCCAGGGCATCCTGCAGGGAGTTCCGCACCGCGCTGTCCATTTCGTGCCAGCGATCCCAGGTTATGGAGGTTTCCAGGGTTTCGGCCACCAGGCCCATGCCCATGGAAGTGTTGCGCTGGTAGGGGGCGTTTATAAAGGCGTTGCGCCATGCCCCCACCGCTTCGGGACGGCGGGCCTCGTCGCTGCGGCCGTCGATGATTCTTATCTGGTCTTCGTTTACGGAACCGCCACAGTCCCGGGCGACGGCGATGACCTGGCGCATCTGCACATCCTGGGGCAGTTCAGCGGACTCAAAGCCCAGTACCAGGATGGCGTAGGTGCCGTCCGACCCCAGGGCGTCTTCCGCCTCGCCGGGGTCCAGCAGGCGGCAGTTGGCGGGCCAGAGCTTGGTCTGGACAATCTGCCGCACCGCCTCGCCGCCGGCCTCAAAGGACGGAAAGGTGACGGCGGCGGAAGCCCGGAAGCGGGGGCGGGCCTGGATGCGCATCCACGCTTCGGTGATGATGCCCAGGGCCCCTTCGCTGCCCAGCACCAGGCGGTCGGGGCTGGGGCCGGCGCCGCTGCCGGGGAGCCGGCGGGACTCCCAGATTCCCTGGGGAGTAACCATTCGGACGGACTCGACGAAGTCGTCAATGTGGGTCTGATTGGTGGCGTAGTGGCCGCCGGAACGGGTGGCAATCCAGCCGCCCAGGGTGGAAAACTCGAAGCTCTGCGGGAAGTGGCGCAGGGTGTAGCCGTGGGGCCGAAGCTGCTCCTCCAGGGCGGGGCCGTATACGCCGGCCTGGATTCGGGCGGCCCGGGATACGTCGTCTATCTCCAGCACCTGGTCCAGCCGGCCCAGGTCGATGGAGACTGTGCCGTCGTAGCCCTCCGGTGGTTCTACGCCGCCGACCACGGAACTACCGCCGCCGTAGGGGATAACAGCGTAGCCCCGTCCGGAGCACCAGTCCAGCAGGGCCGTCACCTCGTCTTCATTGTTGGGGTAGGCTACCACGTCGGGCGGGTTGGGGAACTGGAGGTTGAAGGCGCGAATTCGGTCTTCGAAGTTGCGGCCGTAAGTGTGTACTGCCCGGTCGTGGGTGTTGGTGGAACAGATGGACGCCAGGGAATCGGGGATATCAATGCGGGGCGGGCGCAGGTCCAGGTCGTGGCTGGACGGCACGGGCGGGACGTCTATGGAGACGCCGTGCTTGGCGGCCAGGGTGGCAGCCAACTCCCGGCGCTGGGCCTCGGTGGGTTCGTCGGCCTCCATACCCCAGGCCCAGAAACTTCTCCGTGGCATCGCATACCCCCGTGTCCGGGCGCCGTAATCGCCAGCAAACATGGCGATTGTGGGCGCCTTCAGGATGGTGGGTATGATACCCCGGCGCCAGACGCCGGACAAGGCGGGCATTTGCAACGGCGATGGGACGGATGAAGATCGAGGGTTACGGGGGTGGCTACAGCAGGTTCTTCAAGTAGGGGCGCAGGAGGAGGTGGATGACAGACAGGATTACCGTCCCCAGGATAACAAACAATACGGCAGACGGCGTCCAGCCAGTGACCACCAGACCCAGGGCGGTGCCCGCGGCGGGGGGGTGCTCGGTGTCAGTCAGGGCCATGATCAACATGCTCAGGCCCACCGACAACACGGCAACCATGTCCCTGGTAGCGTTGGAAGTGGCTACCAGTTCGCCCCACCCCATCAGGAGCAAAGCCAGGGAGATTGTCGAGCCCACAATCACGGCGACTACGTGTCCGCCAACCACCCTGCGGGGGCCGGCGGCGATGCTGTGGGGGGCAACGAAGACTATGAATGCGGTGGATGCAATGGCCACCACAATGGCGGCCTGGAGCACCACGTCAATTACCAGCAGGATAACCAGCAGGGCCAACATGGTCAGCGCACTCTGGAACAGGTAGCTCCGCCAGTTTTGCCGGAACTTTCTGTCTATAAGCCGGCGTCCAGGCAACAGGCCCCGCACCGGTCGCTGCTTGCCAAACATGCGCAACATCAGTTGCCGCCTATCTTGACGTCCGGGCAGGGCAGTTGCATCGGTCTGGCAGGACGGGTTTCTATCTCTTTGGCTTAGGCGGTGGACAGGAAGCTGCCGAACTAATTGCAAGGATGGTTAGGAACTTGTCCCCTTTTCCCATGGGAAGGGGGGCAGTCCCGCCCGAGCTACCCGCAGGCCGGGACTGCCAGGTCAGCGTAGACGCCAAAGTGATCGGAAAGTTTGCCTCTGTCGTGGACGTTGCTGATGACGCCCAGGGATGGCGCCGCCAGGTCTTCGCTCAGGGCGACGTGGTCGATGCTCTTCCGCTCCATGAAGGCCAGGTCTGATGTAACTATTCTCATGCTCGGGGGAAAGGCCGCCCGCAGAGCTGTTTGCATAGCTTTGGGGGCGCGACTTCCCGGCCCGATGATCTGGTTGAAGTCTCCCATGACCACCAGGCGACGTGCGGGGCGGTGTTGCAGGAGTTCGGTGAGATATCCCAGATATTGGCCGTGGTCTTCCCACCGCCGCTTGCGATAAGGGCCTCGCCTGGCCTCGGTCCGGCAGCCCCACCAGGGAATGCAAATGCCGATTACGGCAACTTCGCCCAGGGGAGTCTGGGTAACTCCGGAAATGAACCTGCCCGGGGGCATAGCTTCGTGTCCCACGTCATCCACTTCCGACCAGGGATTTCTTGACCACAGGAGTACCTTGCGTCGGGCTGCCTGAATTCCGTAGCCGTAGTCAGGTTGGGCGGTGATCGCGTGGCCTTCCGCGGCCAGCAGTTGGTCACTGGTCTCGGTCAGGCACAAAACGTCAGCGTCCAGGTCTGCAAGACGGCGAAAGATTTCGGGTGTGCGCCGCGAGCGGGGCGTGGCCCACTCCAAGTTCCAGGTGGCGATTATCAACGACGACTTTCTGTCCCCAGTACAAGTTAGGACGTGATTCCTGCGGGCTTAGACCGTGAACCGCTCGTGGTGAGCTTGTCGAACCATTCCCTGGTAAAGGAAAAGCTTCGACAAGCTCAGGACTAGGGGGTGAATGGGGATCAGGCTGAGCGGTAAATGTCTGTTCCCCTCGATTTCAATTATGCCGGGTCAGGCGTGGCATGCGCCGTTGTGGTGGGCGCTGGGCGGCACGTCCAATACCGGGTTGGTGTCGAAAAAGCCCACCGGCTTCAGGCTGAACCCGCAGTAGGATACGGGCGATATGGGCCAGTCCTCCGGGCGTGGGATGTGGTGGTAGCCCAGGGTGTACCACAAAACCAGGTCGGTGTTGTCCACGCTGCGGTCGTTCTTCGTGTATTCGGGCAGGCCGGCGCCGCCAGGGTGCTGGTTGGGATAGGGCCCGGTGGCGGAAGTTTCGTCGGGCGCGTAGGGGGTTACCCACAGGTGCTTGGCCATAAACCCGGCCCGCTGCATTATGCTGGCGGTGGGGTGGGCAAAGGGCAATACGTTCTCCCCGGGCATCAGCTTGTAGGCCACGGGCCGGCCCAGGACGTTCTTGACCGACGGATTGGATACCACCCAGTAACGGCCATTCAGGGGGTCAACCACCCGCTGAGCTTCGTGTTCCGACTTCAAGGGGGTGGCCTCGGCATAGAAGGCGTTGCCGTGGGGATTGTCGGGGCCCGGGGGTGCGGCCACGGTGTTCACTTCGTGGACCACGTTGGCCTCGCCGTCCACGTCCAGGTCCAGGCGGAAATTGAAGAAATGTTGGTGGATGTGGGCGTTCAGCCCGGGAGCCACCAGGGTGCCGTACGCGGGGTCTTCTCCATCCCCTATGCCGGCGGTGTTGATGATGCCGGTCAGTTTGATTTCCATCTGGATGGTGCCGTCCTGGTAGAAGTACCAGAAGAATCCGTATTCGTAGTTGCCCACCGTGGCCACGCTGGAGACCACCAGCCGGCGCGAGCGGCGCACCTCCACGTGGCCGGTGCGCCAGTCGGTGTGCTTCCACAGGATGCCGTAGTCCTCCTCGTGCATACAGACAGCATTGGGGATGGTGAAGGCCTCGCCGCCACCGGTGTTCAGGTGGGCGTCGAAGTAGTAAATCTCGCCCAGGCAGTCGCAGCCCAGGGTCAGGGGGTTCGTCAGCGAACCGATACCGTATTCGCCGGCGTCGAAAGCGTTCTTGCGGTAGTGGTCTCCGCCGGGCTCGCCATAGGGGACGACCATGTCGGACAGGGCGGCGCGGTACATGACGGGCCGAACCCGTCCCTGGTCCTCGTAGCCAACTTCGTGAAGAACCAGGCCTTCCCGGGGCGTGAAACCGACGCGAAGGCGCCACTTCTGCCAAGCAACGGCGTGGCCGTCCACGGAAAAGCTGGGCCCCTCGGGCTGGGTGATTTCCAGGGGTTTCAGGTCCTGCCGGAAATCCTTGACGAACTCGGCCCCGTAGTTGCCCGGGTTGAGGGGCAGGGGGACGACGCCGTAGTCGTCAATGCGCAGCACCTCCATCTTGTTCAGGTCCACGACGACGCTTAGTCCCTCAATTGGACGGGCGTAGCCATTGTCGTTGGGGCCGGAGCGCAGGAAATTGCGGGCAATGGCCAACCTGCGCCCTTCCTCATCGGGAAATCCGTAATAGCCCGCTGACCAGGAATCCACCATTATCAGGTCGGGGTCGGTTATACCCCTCTTCTTCAGGGCCGCCTGGAATTCAGGGTTGGACCGGACGGTGTTTTCGCATTCGACGAACTCTTCGAACATTATGCGGGGCTGAACGCCGGGGACGTGCCGCCAGGACGTGACCTTCCCTTCGTCCAGCGACACGGTGGCTTCGTAGGTGGACTCGGAGTCGTTGTCCAAAATAACCAGGAAAGCCTCGCGGGGGACAGGATCTCCCGGGGAGAAGTTGCGGACCAAATCCTTTTCCGGTTCCCCCAGGACTATGGTCTCAAATCTGACCCTGGGCCCCAGTTGGCGCTGGGAACGGAGAATGTTAGCTGCTTCGGTGATTTCTGCAGAAGTAAGTGGGTCCAGCGGATGGGCGACTGCCAGGTCGGCTGCCGTGGTGGTGTCCTTCTCTGCGGGTATGGTCATGGTTGCCTCCTCAAGGGGCGTCCAATTTGGGTTGAAACTAACATCGGCAGTGGTGGGGGTCAAAAATGTTGCCCCAGGGTCTTACCCCTTTTACTGGTGCATTTCCTCTCCCCGGTGCAGCCGCAGGGCGATCTGGTAGGTCTGTCCCTCGGAACGGGGAGTGGGAGAGTGGGCCGCCAGGAACCGGGCAAGGCCAACCATGACGTGCTTACCAGACTCGGCGCCCTTACGTTCCTGGAACTGCTGGAAGGCCGCGTCCACGATCTGGAAGGAATGAAAGTCGGAATCCTCCCGCAGCATCATGCTGCCCATAGCGGCCATCAGGTCGCCCGGGGAACCGGTACCGGCCAGGTAGCCGGAAACGGCTTGAGCAAACTCCTCCACCTGTTGCCGGCTGTTCACCAGGTGCAGCAGTTGGTCCAGTTGCTCCCGGGCAGGAAGGGCGCTGGGCGTGGGGTCGGGCAACCGCTGGGCGGGCATGTTCAGGAACCGGTCCAGGTAGATGCTGACGGCCACGTCGAACGCGCCCCGCAGCAACTCGGGCGTGGGGGTTCGTTTCAGGGCCTGGTGCAGGGCATTGGCAGCGGTCAGGGTGTTATGCACGGTGTCCCAGTCCCGGAACTCGTTGGAGGTATGGAAGCGGGCCATGCGCAGGAAGGCGGCGTGGGCGACGGCCGCGCCAACCTGCTGGGGCGTGGCTCCGTCAATAACCGCCTGTGTCAGCGCGTCCATAATCTCGGCGGGGGAATCCGCCAGTATCTGGGATGCCAGGGCATCCGCCCCGTCCCAGTTTCCCGAATTTGGGCGGCCCCGTTCCATCAGGTCGGGCAGTTCGTCCCGGGCCTGCCAGACCATGGACGCCAGGTCTATGGGGTCGCGCCACCGGCTCAGTTCCTGGCTGCGGCGGGCCCGGGCCATTCCGTGTACCAGGCTGGACAGCACCTGGGAAGCCATTTCCCAGCCCAGGTGGTCCAGAAGCTCAAAGGCCTTGTTGGCGTAGTCCACCACGTGGCCGCCGTCCAGGTAGATGTGGTCGGTGGCGGCGGCGAAAATCATGCCGGCAATATCATCACGGGAAACGCCGCATTCGATGGCGGTAACCAGGCACCGCTCGGCGCCCTCGCCGTCACGCACGTTGATGAAGTTGCGGAACCAGCCGGCGAATACCTCCGGGCGGGTCTCGGATGTGGGCAGCGGGTCCACGGTGAATCTGGGGGCCCGGCCGGCGCACTCCCGGGCGACGTGGAGCAGTCCCTGGTACAGGGCCCTGGGCCGGTCTTCCTCGTGAAGGTGGGGCAGCATGTTGGCGGTGCAGGTAAGCATGCTCAGGGCCGCGCCCCAGCCGGCGGCGGAATAAGTGGTGCCGAACCTGGCCCCAATGCCCAGGGGCTCGCGGTAGTCCGCGACGGCCGATTGCAGCCCCAACGCCGCCTTGGCTATTACCAGCCGCAGGTTGTGCTCCATGCCGTCTTCCAGCCGGCGGCGCCAGTGTCCTGCTTCGTCTCTGGGCGGCGGCGTGGGGTCAACCCATATCTGGCCGTCGATCACCTTCACGGGAAAGGTGCGCACGTCGTCGGCGAAGGGGTTAAAGGTGCCCCCGCTGGAGAGTTCGAACCTGGCGTGGTGCCAGTGGCAGGTGAGAATGCCCTCCTTGACGCTGCCCCGATCCAGGGGGAATCCCATGTGGGGACAGCGGTTGTCCACCGCAAAGACCTGCCCGTCGTGGCTGAAGACGGCGATGGCATGGCCCCCGCCGGTAACCACGGTGCAGCCCCGCTCCCGTATTTCGTCCAGGGTTCCAGCGTTGATGTACCCATTGGCCGGTGTGCTCATGGCTCATCCTCCTATGCCGGTTGGGAAAGGGAGTCAGGCTTTCATTTGCGAAGCTTCGGCCCAGGGGCGGGAGCGGGCCAGGTCGCGCACCTCCGCTGGTGTGGCGACGGGAGCCAGGCAGCGTTCGCCCATACAGACGTACAGGGCAGGCTCGGCGCGGGACGGGAAGCCCAGTTGGCGGATATGGCGGGCGTTATGCTGCCAGTCCAGCGGCAGCACTACCCGGTGGGGGGCGTAGACCCTGGATGCGGCGCGAAGAAGCTGCCGGTAGGCGGGGTCGGGAGAGTCTCCCACCAGGGCAAGGCGTACCGGACCGTTGTCCAGCAAATCCCGGGCCCGCGCCCAGGCGGAGCCGGCGGGAAGGAACAGGGCCTCCTCGTCCTCCTCCATGCGACGGGACTGTCGGTCGCCCAGGTAGCTTTTGCCGGGGATGACGGACTCGAAGATTTGCAGGGCCGTGGCGGCCTGCTGCTGGTATGCCTGGTCATCCGACAGGTGGGAAAGGACCACCAGGGCCTCGGCCCAGTTGGCGTTGTCCAGGGCCGGCTGTTCGCGGGGAAGCAGGGCCGCCTCGAAGGTATGGGGCGCGGTGGTGTCGTAGCAGCCACCGCCGAGTGCGCCGAAAAGGGTCTGGGTGGTGGTGGCGACCTCCACCGCGCGGGTAAGGCAGTAGGGGTTGCCGGTGGACTGGTACAGGGCCAGCCAGGCCTTGAGAAAGCTGATTTGGTCGGCCAGGACGGCAGCGGTCTGCCCCCCTTTGCCGGCGACGCGGCACAGGCCGCCGGTGGATGTCCAGCTTTCCCGCCACAGCTTTTCCAGGATGGCGGTGGCCTTGCGCCGCCAGGACGCCCGGCCCAGAGTATCAGTGGCTTGGACAAGTACTTGGGCTGCCAGGGCGTTCCATCCTGCGTAGAAAGTGCGGTCTATGGGCGGAGCGTCGGAAGCGTCGCGGTCTTTCCAGGAACCCTGGTAGTAGGGCTCGTCGGCGTCCTGGCTGGCAAAAAACAGGCCGTCGGAAGGGCTGTACAGGGTGTTAAGCAGGTAATCCAGGATGCCGGAAGGGGCAGCGCGGTAGTCCGGCTTGCGGGTGAGCAGGTAGGCGTCCAGGTAGGTCATGGCCAGGTTGGCGTTGGTGACCAGCATCTTCTCGTAATGGGGCACCTTCCAGTCCCGGCTGACGGAATAGCGAAAGAATCCCTGGTCTTTGTTGTCGTAAATGCCCTGCCACATGCCCTGCAGGGTATTCTCCACCATCGTCAGCAGGGTGCGGTCTCCGGTCAGGGAGTAGCGGGGCATGAGACAGCGCAGGGCCTCCCACGGGGGCTGCTTGGGTTCCGAGCCGAAGCCCCCGAACCGGTTGTCGTAAAGTTCGGCAAGGCGTGTCAGGACCCGTTCCACCGGGGCGGCCTCGGCGTTGCCGGCCGGGGAACTGCCGGGTTCACGCATTGAATGTGTGTGGGTGACGGCCTCGCCCCTTGAGACCTGTTCCAGCAGGGCGACCATTTCATCGGGCGGCGTGTAGGGCCGACCGGCAAGGAACTCGCCGGCGCCGGTCAGGAAGGCCACCGACGGGTAGCCACCCTGGTTGTAGCGCAGGGAGATATCGGGGCGCTGGTCGACGTCCACCCGCACGGGGATGAAGCTCGAGTTGACCAGGTCGATTACCCGCGGGTCGGCGTAGGCACGTTGGTCCATGACGTGGCACCAGTGGCACCAGGTGGCGCCCAGGGTAAGGAGCACCGGCTTGCCCTCGTTTCTGGCTGCCTGGAAGGCATCTTCGTTCCATTCCCGCCATGCTATGGCGGCTGACCTATCGTTTTCCTGCATCTCGCTGACTCTGGTATTGTATTTGCATCAGGGTAATTCTACTCCTGATTCGGGATGGGTGCCCGCCTTGACCCCAGTCATGTGAATACCGCAAGGCCGCGCCTTTGGGTTGAAACAAGAATATCCAAATATAATGGACAACCTTGTCCATTGCCCGGGTAAAGGCGGTTGTACCATGTCCAGCAGCTTTCCGATACTGGCGGTTTGTACCCTGCTGTTTGCGTTGCGTACCCTGGGGCAGGTGGTGGTGGTTACGCGCGCCCCGCGCTGGCTGCCGGCCAACGAACACTGGTATTCCGGCCTGATGCCTTACCGGTACCTGCTGCCGGCCCAGTTGGCGCTGCTGGCGGTGATGGTGGCGATTTGCGCCGACGTTTACCGGGTCGGTGGACTGTTTGCGGCGGACCGGAGGGGCCGGGCTGCGCTGCCCCCGATGGTACTGTCCTGGGTCTACTTCGGGTCGATGGTGGTGCGGTACGCCCTGACCATGGTCCTCCGCCCGGAGTTGCGGTAGTTCCGGCGGACAATTCCCATCTGGTTCCACATGGTGCTGGCGCTGGCCTTATGGGCTTTCACCCGGCCTAGGGTTTTGGCGACCTGGCGGCCAATTCGCCTTGCGTCGATGCGGATGTTGTACAGGCCGCCCCAGCCGTCGTAGTTGTGGCCCACGAAGAACAGGTTTGGGTGGATGGAGCTTTGGACCCTGCCCTGCCGCTGGGCGAAGCCGCACTCGTTCCGGGCCCCATACTCGCCCATCCATTTACCGTTCTCCCACCGGAGTCCTGTCGCTTCAAGCCGGCCCGGACGGGCAGTTGGAACCCGGCGGCATACTTGTGAAGGTAGGAAGTGAATTCGGAACGGGTGGGGGACAGGGACGTTTCGGCAGGGAAGGGCATCCCTGGCAGGGAATTAAGGTGTTTGCCGGTGTGGAGCCGCAGACTGTCGTAGACCTGGCCCCACATCCACGCTGGGTGGTCTCCCCGCTCAAGCACAGTGTGGTAGATGCTTCGGGCGGCCAGCTGCTGTGAAACGGCGAGCCCGCCTTGCCCCGCGCCAACTATGACAACGTCACGAGTTTCAACCGGGGCGTTGGGCAGTCCGCCGTTCTCCACTACCTCACCTCATAACACCCTGTGTAGACTGAATCACCTGGGGCCACTGCCCAAATAGCGGTGGCCCCAATAATCAACTTGAACGCGGAAACCCGGAGCAAGCCCTACCCGTGATGGTGGTGGCCCTGTTCCCGGTGCTGGCGGAGCAGGTCCTTGCCGTAGTCGTTGCCGTTGGGCGTCCGCATTACGGTGTGGATGTGGTTCCTGGAAGCCTCATCGTTGTCCAGGAAGATGCCGCCCTGGTGGTCGAACTCGATGAGCACCACGGGGCTGTGGACGCGGTAGTAGAAAACACTGTCCTCTTCCGTCCCGCCCATCCACGCGAAGTGGGTCTCGTCCAGGTGCTGCCGGATTTCGTCCATCCTAAGCTTGGCCTGGTCGGAGCGCATCCGGTTCACGTAGGTGCCGATCAGGTCGAACATCAGGGCCTGCTGGTGGCTGGACAGGCTGTCAAACTTGACGCCCTCATAGGACATTTCGAAGTTGTCGCGGAAGGCGCCGGTAAAGACGCCGGGGGGGACGTCCTCACCGATGATGGCCTTGCTGCGCTGCTTGGCGGACAGGGTGCGGGCCAAGGCCAGGCCGGTGCTCTCCTCACCCCGGAAAGCCCGGATACCGGCGTGCTTGCCAATGTCCACTGCCACGGGTTCGGAACCCATGAACATGGGGGTCATGACCACCTGGTCGCCCAGCACGAAGCAGTTGACGTTCAGGTGGTGGCCGTCCATCTGCCAGCCCCAGGGCTGATCCAGGGAAGGCTCCCCCATGATGCTGAGCCAGTAGAGCCACTCGCCCAGTTCCTCGTCGCTGCCGGTGATTTCGCGGATGGACTCGTTCAGCTTCATGATGTTGCGGGCAAGCTGGAAGCCTTCAGGGCTGAAGCCCTCCTTCAGCACGCCAAAGGCCAGGTCACGCTGCTCCTGGGACATGGGTTCCAGCATGGCCCCGTGGCGCATCAGGAACACGTGGATGTTGCTCCAGCGGCGCCAGGCATCGCTGTCCATGGAAAACTGGGCAGCTTCGCGCTGGCCGGCGTCCAGGGAAGCCAGCCAGGCATCGGCGGCATGTTTCATGCTTGCGGTGGACAGGCCGGTCTGTTGCAGGGAGAAGAGACCGGGAACCACCTGGCCGTCGCTGGTCAGGCCCTTGAAGGGCTCGGCGATCTGGGCTTCGGCGTTGCTGAGATTAGTCCGCATCTGCTCAGACATGTCCGGGTCCAGCCGCCGGCCGGACACTACAGGGCGATTCCGGATTCGGAAGTCCTTGAGTGTGAGCGTCATCGTTGTTCTTCTCCTCTATGAAGATAGCCATATTGTACTACAGGGCGGAACCGTGTCCCGCGCCCCGTCTAGGCCGTCTCAATGCTGGCGGCGCCTTCAAGTTCAAGTTCCTTAATGGAGATGTCGCGCATGACGTACTTCTGGATTTTGCCGGTTACAGTCATGGGGAACTCGGACACGAACTTGACGTACCGGGGCACCTTGTAGTGGGCGATGCGGCCCCGGCAGAAGTCGCGAATTTCTTCCTCGGTGGCTTCATGGCCGGCGCGCAGCAGCACCCACGCCATGATTTCCTCCCCGAACCGCGGGTCGGGGACGCCGATGACCTGTACGTCGGCCACTTTGGGGTTGGTGTAGAGAAATTCTTCGATTTCGCGGGGATAGACGTTCTCCCCGCCGCGAATGATCATGTCCTTGGAGCGGCCGGTTATCTTGAAGTAGCCGTCGGTGTCCACGGTGGCCAGGTCGCCGGTGTGGAGCCAGGCATCGGTGTCAATGGCGGCCTCGGTGGCTTCGGGCATCTTGTAGTAGCCCTTCATGTTCATAAAGCTGCGGGAGCACAACTCGCCCTGGTCGCCCACAGGCACCTTATCTCCAGTGTCCGGGTCAACAATCTTTACTTCAACGTAGGGTATGGCCGTGCCCACGGTGGAGACCCGCCGCTCGATATTGTCGTCGGCCCGGGTCAGGGTGATTATGGGGGCGGCCTCGGTCAGACCGTAACCCACGGTCATCTCGCTGCAGCCCATGCGGTCGATGACCTGGCGCATCACCTCGATGGGACAGGGGGAGCCGGCCATGATGCCGGTGCGGAGCGAGTCGAGCTTGAACCCGTTGAAGTCGGGGTGTTCCAGTTCGGCAATGAACATGGTGGGCACGCCGTGAATGGCGGTACACCCTTCCTCTTCCACCGCCACCAGGGCCTTGCCGGGCTCGAAGTACTCCGACGGCACCACCATTGCGGCTCCGGCAGCGGCGCAGGCCAGGGTGCCCAGCACGGAACCGAAACAATGGTAGAAGGGGACCGGAATGCAGAGACGGTCTTCTTCGGTGAACCGCAGACCTTCGGCAGTGTAGGTGGCGTTGGCAACCAGATTGTGGTGCGTGAGCATCACGCCCTTGGGATTGCCGGTGGTGCCGGATGTGTACATGATGCAGATAACGTCGTCGGGGTGGCAGTCGGTCTTCCGGCGGGCCAAAACCTCGGGGGTAACTTCCTCGCCCAGTGCCTTCACGTCGTTCCACGAGAACATCCCCGGGGGAGTCTTGCCATCAGTCCCGTCGTAGGGCGGGATGTAGATGACGTGGCGCAGGGCGGGCACTTTGTCGGACTTGACCTGGCCTGGGGACGAGTCCGCCAGTTCGGGCGCCACCTCTTGCAGCATCGCAACGTAGTCGGAAGTGCGGAAATTGCCGATGAGCATCAGGGCTACAGCGTCGGACTGGTTCAGCAGGTATTCCAGTTCGTGGGTTCGGTAGGCGGGATTGACGGTAACCAGGACGGCGCCGATGCGGGCGGTGGCGAACTGGGCGACGACCCATTCGGGGTAGTTGGTGGCCCACAGGGCGACGTGGTCGCCCTTGTTGATGCCCAGGGCTATCAGGCCGCGGGCAACCTGGTCGCACTCCTCCTGGAATTCGCGCCAGGTGTAGCGCAGGTCCCAGTCCACGTGGACCAGGGCGTCGCGGTCGCCGTAACGGTCGGCCCGGCGGTCCAGCAGGTCTCCGATGGTCATTTTAAGGTCGGCGGGGCTGGTCATGGCTGCCCTCCATCGACAAGTTTTGTACCAATATAGACTGATGGCTGGGACAGGGTCAATTCAGCGCGATCAGGCGCCTCCTTCTGCAGTTATTCTGAGGTGAATCGCTTCAATACCGGCCAATGCGTTATTCCTGCGAAAGCCGGAATGAGGGACATGGACCTCGCGAATCTCCCCACTCTGCACAGTTACTTCCACCTCCCTTCCCTTGACCGACGTGCCATCGTGGGTTAGATTCGACGGCAACGCAGGCCAGCATACCAGCCTAACAATTCACAACTGGAGGGACATTGCCATGCCGTTCTACGAAAGAGGCGATACCAAAATCTACTATGAAGAGGCCGGATCGGGATTTCCCCTGATGGTCATCCCGGGCGGGGGGCTCAATTCCACCATTGAGGGGCTGAAGAACTCGCATCCATTCAATCCGCTGGAGACCTACAAGGACGACTTCCGCGTCATTGCGGCCGACCTGCGCAATGCTCCCCCAGGTCAGTCCAGCGGGCCGGTGGAGATTGACCGGCCCTGGGACGCCTACACCGACGACCAGCTAGGGCTGATGGACCACCTGGGCATCGACAAGTTCCTGGTAATGGGGTTCTGCATCGCCGGACCGATGATCCACAACCTGCTCAGCCGGGCATCGGACCGAGTCCTGGCAGCGGCCATGATGCAACCCAGCGGATTCCGGCCGGAAATGCCGGACCTGTTCTACCAGAACAATATCACCGGCTGGGGGCCGCCCCTGTGCGAAAAGCGGCCGGATGTCACCATGGAAATGGTGCACGACTTCCTGACCAGCATGTACATTAACCGCGGCGACTTTGTGTTCACCGTCACCCGGGATTTCGTGCGGAACCTGCAGACGCCCCTGCTGGTCGCGCCCGACGACGTGCCGGCCCACCCCTACGCGGTGGCCATGGAAGTGGCCAGCCTCGCCCCCAATTCCGAGGTGACCATCTATCCCTGGAAGGACACCCAGGAACACATCGACCAGACTGTGGAACACGCCCGCCGCTTCCTGAAGACCCACGAACCGGTGGCCGCCAAGGCCTAGATAAGGGGGGAATAGGGCGGCCGTCCACCTGTCTGGCCATTTATCAAACGTAGGGGCGCACGGCCGTGCGCCCCTACCGGTTTCCTTGACAGGGTCATTCCTCAACCTACGGCCAACTCCCGCCCCGTGTCCGACGCCTCCTGGATGGTGTCGATGAAGCGGTGTAGGTCCACCGCCGTATCGAAGTCGGGCAGGCGGTTCTGGCCGGTGCGGACGGCCTCGGCGAACAGGGCGTACATCTGCCCCACGTTATATGGGTCGCCCTGGGGGAAGTCGGCGGGTACAAAAGCGAAGCGGTCGGGTATTTTCAGGTCTTCCAGTTGGTGGCTTCGCTGTGCGCCCTGCACCCGCAGCATCTCGCCCCTCTGGGATGAGACGCTGCCCGTGGCGACCAGGGTGCCTTCCCGCCCATATATTTCCATGCGGTAGCCGCTGCCGGCCCAGGGGGCCGCGCCCACGTGGACCGCCGCCGCCGCTCCGCTCTTCAACTGCCCGCTGACCCTGATGTTGTCCGGAGACGTTACTTCCACGTACTGTTCGGTGTCCGTCTCGTACCACTCCTTTGCCTGGGTGCTGACCATGCAGGCAACCCGGGCAAAGTCGCCAGCCACAAAGCGCAATGCGTCGATTACGTGCCCGTTGGCGATGGTCAGCGTGTTGGCGCCCAGGCTGGCGTCCCGCTGCCAGGTGCGGCCCGTTGGGCGGGCCAGCGCCCCGTCGCGCATGGTGGTCAGGCTGCACGAAAGTACCTCGCCCACGTAGTCCGCCTCGATCAATTCCTTGATGTACATCAGCGCGGGACTGACCCGCGACTGCAGGCCCACCACAGTCTGCACTCCCTTTTCCCGGGCCAGGTCCGCCAGTTCCACTGCCTCGGCGGTGTTGCGTCCCAGGGGCCACTCGGTGTAAACGTGCTTGCCACCTTCGATGGCCGCTCTGGTAGGCTCGTAGTGTGCGGGCACCCGCACTACCACGGCGATGGCGTCGATGTCAGGCGATGCGGCCATCTCCCGGAAATCGTGAAAGGCCAGCTTGGCCCCAAATGCCTGGCGGGCCTCCTCCGCGCTCTCCGGCCGGGTGGTGCAGACCGCGGTGAATTCAACGTCGGGGCTGGCCAGCAGCGCCGGAAAGTGGGACTGGGAAGCCCAACTGGAGTTTACGTTGGCCCCAACGAAACCCAGGCGAATTTTGTCGGTCATAGCTTTTGCTCCTTGGGAAGAGTACCTGTAGTAGTTTAGTAGTTGGCTGCTGCATTCTACTATAACGGGGCGGCGGGAGGTGAGGTTGGCTGGATCAGCACATTGGTAAAACTGCCCCAACAGCGCTCGTAGTCAGACTGCAAAGAAGGGTACATTGCGGACGAGTTGGAGTATGTCTCCCGGCACTGATTGACACCCCCGAAGGCCACGGCGATAATCCCTGAAATTCCCAGGGGAGAAACGAAGTTTGACTGAAAGTGCGGACGTAGTTGTGGTTGGCGCCGGCGTGGTGGGCTGCTCGGTTGCTTACTACCTGGCCAGGGAGGGCGTCAAGGTGGCTTTGCTGGAGCGGGAAGCTATTGGAAGCGGCGCCTCCGCCCACGCTACCGGTTCCCTTAGCCTGCTGGGAGCCGAATTTACCCCCGGAGAGTCTTTCCAGATGGCCCGCGCCGCCTACTTCGAGTTTCAGGAGTTAGTCCCCGAACTGGAAGCCGCGACGGGCATGGACCTGCTTTACCAGCGGCGTCCTTCGTTGCGGCTGGCCCTGGACGACGAAGAGGCCGCGCTGATCAAGGGCATGATGGAGTGGCAGCGGCCCCACGTCGGCATGCGGTGGATTGATGCCGGGGAAGTCCAGGCCATCGAACCCCGCCTTTCGCCCTCCATCGTAGGGGCGGTGTACGAGGAGGAGTCCGCCCAGCTGGACAGCTACCGTCTCAACCTGGCCCTGGGCAGGGCTGCGGAGTTGAAGGGGGCCAGCATCCTGCAACGGGTGGTAACCGGTGTGGTTACCGACGGCCCTGCGATAACCGGTGTAAAGACTGTTGCCGGGGACATTTCGTGCAATGCGGTGGTGGTGGCCGCCGGCACCTGGAGCCGGGCTTTCGTACCCTGGCTGGGGTTTCCGGTTCCGGTCAGTCCGATGAAGGGAGAAAGGCTCTTGCTCAACTACCCGGGCGAGCCGTTGCCGATACTGATCAGCTCTCCCAGGCGCGGGCATATGATCAGTCGCCTTGACGGAATGCTCAGCGTCGGTAGCACCGGGGGAAGGGACTATGACCAGAGGGAGCTTTTCCTGGGTGAGGAATATGGTCGCCAGCCGACTGAGGGCGCCCGGCTGGAGTTGCTACAGCGTGCCGTAGACGTACTGCCGGACCTGGAACGAGCCGAACTGGTGCAGCAGCTTGCCGGTTCCCGTCCCCTGAGTCCCGACGGCAAACCCATCATTGGCCCGGTTCCTGGCCGGGAGGGTGTTTTCCTGGCTACAGGGCATGGGACCAAGGGAATTCACTTGGGGCCCATCACCGGCCGTATTATTGCCGACTACATCCAACGTGGAGTCACTCAAGTCGTGTCCGACATGAGTGAGTTTGCCCCGGACCGCTTTGCCGACTTGAGTGATGCGGACTTCCTTCCCGCCGCCCGTAGTGTGGAGGAATAACCCCTATCCTACATGCGGTTTAGCGAGTTGTCGCACGGCCGCGAGCATGGCCTGGACCGCTGACTGGTGCTGGCCGTGGCGTTGACGGGACTGGGTATTAACTTGTTCGCCGGTTGGCCCCTTGACCTCTCCTACGGCCGCAGCAATAAATGTGGAAGGGGTGTTCTGGGGTACATCCTCATCTACCTGGCAGGGTCAGTCGGCGAATGTTCCCAACACCACCACGTCGGCCATCTGTCGGCCCACACTTTGTAGCCAGCATTGGAAGATAGATTCACCAATGCTGAGGTCTTTGAGACCCAATAGTTACGCCGGAAGCAATCAACTTGCTTCCGGCGTCGGCCTCAGTGATGAGGAAACCTTCCATCAGTAGACGCCGGGGAGAATCCGGTACTTGACCCTCTGCTGGTACTCCGCCCACTTCTCAGCTCCGTATTTCTCGGCGCAATTGGTATCGTCCAGCCGCTGCCGCCAGGTGAAGAGCGAGACGATGAAGACAAAATAAGTCCAGGCCCAGGGGTTGGCGAAATGCCCCAACCCAGCGGGAAGAGCGCGGCGGTCCCGATCAGCCAGATGTTGGTCCAGAGCGGCGAAAAACCGGGGTTGGGGAGCGCGGCCAGGGTCCAAAGGGGCAGGATGTAGAGCCACCCGTAGACCACCAGACCGCCCCAGATCAGTTTAAACCCCAGGTGTTCGTGGATCAGGTCGTAGATATAATGCTGGACCCGCTCGAAGACAAAGTAGTCCAGCACGTAGAAAGTCAGGAATCCGGCATTCAGGAAGACGCCGGGATTGAAGTCCCCACCGAACTGTCCGTAGTGCCACGCCGCGCCGGACAGGGCGCTGAGGGACAGCATGGTGCCGCCGACCACCGAGTAGATGGTGCCGGTAGAACCAGTCTCGGGGCAGACCGCCAACCTCAAAGGCCCAAATCGCGATGGCGATGGCAAAGACCAGAATGCCGTTGAGCTTGTAATTGCGGGGTTCGCCAGTCTAGGGGTTTATGACGTAGCCGGTTACTCCCCTTCCAGGGAGGACAAACTGAACCACGAAGAAGGCGGCAAAGACGGCCAGCGGGGTGAAAAACCCTGCTATGGCCTCCGCCGGGGAGAGCTCGAATAGGTGTCCTATGCCCAGCCATTCAGTCATCACCGCACGCCCATTACGAATTCTTACATTTATTGTGAATATCCAGGTGATTCAATATCGACACTCCTACCTGCGGGAATCGGGAAGATCGCAAAATCTTTATGAGCAGCCAAGAATGCGTCTTATGGGGAAGCCTCCATGCTGGTGGAAACTTTCACTGGCCAGTGACGTCGAAAATGAAAGGCCCCGCCAGCGAATCCAGCGGGCCCGTGAGGAAAAGACATGGGCTATTGCTACCCACCGAAAAGGCGGTTCAGATTGGCGAAACGAGCTGGGTCCAGTTCCCTTCCCCGCAGGGCCGGGTGGTCCGGGCCGTAGCGGTGGGCACGGAAGACGCTGTTGGCGACCCCGTGCTGGGAAGGGACAAAGAAGGGACTGGCGAACTCCCACACTATCTCGCCGGCGGCGGTGACCTCGAACAGGCGGCCGGACATCCCCTCGGTAATCAGGGTATTGCCGTTGGGCAGCCGCTGAGCCCCTCCGGTGAAGTGGGTGAAGAAAGAGGCCATCGGCCGCCCCTGGTACTGCCACACTATCTCGCTGGTTGATGGGTCGACTTCCAGCACCCTAGAGTAGCTGAGACCCCGTCGGTGGGAACCGTTGTCCAGCAGGAGCACATTGCCGTTGGCCAGGTAGGTGGGATGGTGTTGGTGGGATATGATGCCCTGCCCCCACTTCCATGTTATCGCTCCCGTGGCCCGATCCACCAAGGCCACGGTGTCCAGGACTCGGAAACTTATCAGAAAGGTGCTGCCATCGGGGGATGAAGTGAGGTCGTTGGCGCCGCCCCAGGCAGCGCGGCTTTCCAGCGGGCAGATTACGTCCGTTTCCGGGTCCAGGTGGTCGCCGGAGTGCCAGACGTTCACCTCGGTCCCGTCCGGGGCCACCTCCACCACCTGGTCGCCGAACATCTGCTCCGGGTCGGCGGCAGTGGCAAAACTGCCCTGGACCTGGCGGGTTAACTCTGCGGTAATCCGGTCCCGCTGCAAAAGAAACAGGTTGTTGCCGTTGGGCAGGCGGTTATGTCGGCGAAGGCTTGGGTCGTAGTGTTCCCAGACCAGGTGACTGTCCCAGTCCAGTTCGTGGATGTGGTCGGCGCCCGGCGGGCTGGCCCCCTGGTCGCGGTAGAGCAGGTTGCCGTTGTCCAGGAGATAGCCGTAGGCGATGCCGCCGGAGTAATGCCAGTGGTGTACAAAGTTGCCTTCCATGTCTACCAGGTAGGCATCGTCGCCGACGTTGGGGGAGAAAAGGGTGTAGCCCCGTTATGCGCTGACGGGGTTGTAGCAGGTCAATCCAGTGGGACGGTAGGACGTAGTCATGCCGGTGGCCTCCTGGTTGACTGAATTAGAGCCGCCGCAGCCACTTGCGGTGTGCCGGTGCGTGTCGGGGGGGTTGTTTTGCCGGACTTGGCGACTCTACCGGAGAGAATACTACCGGAGAGAATAATGGATACCTGGCCAGTGGTAAACTTGTCCTGAACTTTCGCCGCAATCCGGGGCTAGAGGAGACGGATAGAATGCGCCTGGCGGTACCGGACCTGGTATCCAATTCTTACTTTCCGGCGTTGGCCGCCGTGGAACTGGGGTTTTTCCGGGAACAGGGAATAGACGTGGACCTGGAACTGATCTCCCCGGCGGGCAGGGCCATGGAGGCGCTGCGGGACGGGCGGGTGGACTTCGTGGCCGGCCCCGCCCACGCCGCTCTTCTGGCCTTCCCTGAATGGCGGGGCGCCAAACTGCTGGCCGCCCTGTCCCAGCACACCTACTGGCTGCTGGTGCTGCGGGCCAGTCTGGGCGCCCGCCCCGGCGACGTTGCGGCGGTTAAGGGACTGCGCATCGGCGCCGCGCCAGGCCCGGATGCCGCGCTCCGCTGCCTGCTGGCCGATTCGGGCATTGACCCTTTGCGGGACGGGGTTGACCTGGCGCCGGTGCCAGGCAGCGGCGAACCGGGTGTATCCTTCGGTGTCCACGCCGCCCAAGCTCTGCAGGAGGGGGTGATAGATGGATTCTGGGCCAACGCCATGGGCGCCGAAGTGGCGGTGCGCAGCGGCGTAGGCAGCGTTGTCATTGACCCGCGGCAGGGGCTTGGACCGCCAGCCGCCAGGGACTACACCTTCCCCGCGCTGGTTGTTGCCGAAAGGCTGGTCGAAGAGTCCCCGGCACAGGCAGCGGGGGCGGTCCGGGCCGTGGCGGCAACGCTGCGGGCGCTGTCTGCCGATCCTTCTCGAGCCGGGGAAGTAGGACTCAGGCTGTTCCCGGCCGAAGAGGCGGCTTTGATTGAAGACCTGGTGCGAAGGGACACTCCCTTCTACTCTCCCGCCATTTCTCCCAAATCAGTAGTCAGCCTGAACGATTTTGCCAGAAGTACCGGCCTGCTTTCGGGGGACGCGGCCTATGAGCAGGTGGTGGCCCGGCAGTTCAGCCACCTGTGGGCTGAAGGATAGGTGGAGAGAATGAAGGTTGATATCAGGGTGCCGGTGGGCCTGCCGGTGCCGGAGACCGCAGACTTCATCGCTGAATGCGAGGCCGCCGGTTTCTCCGGGGTAGGGATCCACGACCACCAGCACAGCGGCAGGGATGTGTTTCTCACCCTAGCCCTGGCGGCGGAGCGGACTTCATCTCTCACGCTCTATCCCGCGACCAGCAACCCGGTTACCCGACATCCCATGGTGCTGGCGTCGCTGGCCCACTCGCTGGAGGAAGTTGCGCCGGGGCGGGCGCGGCTGACCATTGCGCCCGGCTACCTGGCAGTCGGCAACATTGGCAGTCCCCGTGCCACGGTGGCAGCCATGCGACAAGCCGTCCTGACCATCCGCAGCCTGCTGCGGGGCGAACGGGTGGAGTTCAACGGCGTGGAGACGCAGCTGCGGAATGTGAGCGATCCGCCAACCCCCGTTTTCATGACCGCCGCCGGGCCGCGGATGGTGGAACTGGCCGGAGAGGTTTCCGACGGCGCCCTGTTGCTGGTGGGCCTCCATCCCCGGGCGGTGGAGGAGGCCCGGCGCCGCCTTGAAATGGGCGCGGCCCGGGCGGGACGTACCCTGGACGGTTTCCAGACAATCTTCATTACCCCGACCACCTTATCGGAAAACGGCCCGGCCGCACGGCGCTTTCCGCAACAGTGGTTCCGGCCGGACCAGCCCTATCTCAAGTATCCCAGCGCTTCCAACCTGCACTGGCTACGGGAGGCCGGCATCGACCTGGCCGATGACTTCGTACCGGAGGACATCAGCGACGCCCAGGCGGCGGAGATTTGCGATGCCTTCGGCCTGTTCGGTACATCCGACGAGTGCCTGGCGCGGCTGAAGCGGGCCGGCGCCGAATCGGGCATCGAGCACGTCTTTATCTTTCCCACCCACACCCAGGAGGGCGGCTACGACATGCCCAGAGCCGAGGTAGCGGCCTTCCGGGACGCTATTTTCCCAGGGCTGAACGCTGGTTAGCAGAATAGCGCACGGGATTCTGTTCGCATATTTGCTGGGACGACTTACAGTCAGGGACGGTCCTGCCTGGGCCGAAATCCAGCCATCCGAATGGCAACGGCGCTAACTTTCCTGCGCCGATTGGCACGGCAGTTGGTTGCCCCTATACTGGGCATTTCAACCCCAAACCCATAGCGCGCAAGAAGAATTCCCCTGATTTTTCAGGGTCTCCAGGGAGGTACAGTATGCAGAACCAACCAGGCAGGTTAAGCGGTAAGGTGGCCATAGTAACCGGTGCCGGCGCTACGGGCGCCGGGGACTTTGTGGGCATCGGCCAGGCCATTTCCATCCTGTTCGCCCGCCAGGGCGCCACCGTACTGCTGGTGGACCGCGACCAGGCTAATGCTGAGACGACGCTGGCAACCATTCGCGAGGAGGGCGGCGAGGCGTCGATTTTCCTGGGGGACGTTACCAGCAACGACGATTGCCGCGACATGGCCCAGGCCGCCATGGACCGCCACGGCCACCTGGACATTCTGATTAACAACGTGGGCATCAGCGGGCCAGGATCGGTAACCGACGTGGACGAAGACCTGTGGGACACGGTGCTGGACGTGAACCTGAAGAGTGTGATGCTCACCAGCAAGCACTCCATTCCCCGTATGATCGAGGCCGGCGGGGGTTCCATCGTCAACTTGTCGTCCATTGTCGGCCTGCGGGCCGGCAGCGGGCGCCCCAGCCATCCCTACGCCGCGTCCAAGGGCGGCATCATTGGCCTGAGCAACTCCATGGCGGTCCACTACGGCCGGGAGAACGTTCGGGTGAACTGCATCGCCCCCGGGCATGTGCGCAGTCCCATGGTGGCCAGGCACTCGTCCGAGGAAATGCTGACGTTGCGGCGCCGGGCCGGCCCCCTGGGCATCGAGGGCACCGCTTGGGACGTGGCCAACGCCGCGCTGTTCCTGGCGTCGGACGAGGCCCGGTGGGTCTCCGGAGTAACCCTGCCGGTGGATGCCGGTTTGCTGGCCGCCACGCCGCTGGCCATGTTCCCCCACCTGACCGGCGAGGAATAGGACCTTAGACCGGCAGATCCGAGAATGCCAGCGGGCAGGGCTTCAATTCGCCTGGCCTGTAACACTCAGGGGCGGGTTTCAAACCCGCCCCATTCCATTTCAATAGATCTTCTCCGACCCCACCCGGGATCGAACGCTGCAAGGGCACTGCCTGGGATAAGCCACGTCCTGCCCGGCTGGTTCCGGTCTGTGCAGCTCCGGCGGTCTAAAAATCTGACAAGCCGTTGCCCCGGGCCAGTTCCACCGCCAGGCGGATGGATTCCAGCATGCTGACGTGCTGGGCAATGCCCTGGCCGGCAATGTCGAAGGCAGTGCCGTGGTCCACCGAGGTGCGGACGAAGGGCAGGCCCAGGTTGGCGGTGACGCTTTCCTCGAAGCCGTACACTTTGACGGGGATGTGGCCCTGGTCGTGAAACATGGCTAGCACGGCGTCGTAGCGGCCCTGAATGGCCTGGTGGAAGACGCTGTCCGCCGGAATGGGCCCCACCACGTTGATGCCCCGTTCCTGGGCCGCCGCCACGGCCGGCGCAATCTCGTCGGCCTCCTCGTTCCCTATCAGGCCCCCGTCGCTGTTGTGGGGATTCAGGCCCGCCGCTGCGATGCGGGGGTTCGGGAAGCCCCACTTGACGAAGGTGTCGTGAGTCAACTGGAGGAAATCCAGTATACGGTCCTTCTTCACGTAGTCGCAGGCCACCCGCAGAGAGCGGTGGGTGGTCAGATGGACTACCCGCAGGTTCTTGGCCATGAGCATGGTGGGTACGATTCGTGCCCCGGACAGTTCCTGCAGAAGCTCGGTGTGGCCGATGGACTCGTAGCCGGCCATGGCCGCCGCCTCCTTGTTCAGGGGCGCGGTGGCGATGCCGTCCACGACACCGGCCAGGGCCAGTTGTCCGGCCTTGGACACCCATTCCATGGCCGCCTTGCCGCAGGGAACGCTGATCTGGCCGACGGTAATGTCCTCCGGGTTCAGGTTATGGATGTCCACCACGTCCACGGTTGCGGGATCCTCGCCGGCGGCGGTGGGGTCGTCGGTCTCGCGGATGGCCAGGGGCAGGCCGGTGGCCTTGACCGCCTGGTTCATGGCGTAGGTGTTGCCGATGACCATGGGGCGGCAGGAGGCGTAAACCCGGGGGTCGGCCAGGGCCTTGACCACCACCTCGGGGCCGATGCCGCAGGGGTCGCCCATGGTAATGGCGATAGCCGGCTTTTCCATTTCAACGTCAACCATAACTTACATCGCTCCCGTTGCAGATAGGGCATAGGTACGGATGGATTATAGCATGGGGAAGGAGGTGGAATGTGGCAGCAAGCGCAATAGAGGCCTATGTCTGGGCTAGGTCGTCCACTACAACCATCTCTAAATTGGGGAGGTCGGGGAGAGCCTTGTCGTTAGTGAGAAAGTAGTCGGCGCCCGCAACCACGGCGGTGGCCATCTGAAGGGCATCGGGCGTGCGTATGCTTCGATAGGTAGCCCGAATATGAGCAGCTTCTTCGGCGATTTGCTGGCCTACGTTCCATATTTGTAAGCCCGCTGCGTTTAAGAGGACATTTCGGTAGCCTTCAACTAAATCAAGACGCCCGTCTCGAAAGGGTACGACCAGTACTTCTTCCAAAGTTATTATTTAGGTTAGCGACTGGAAGGTGTCCGAACCAATGGCATCGAAGAAGGGGGCAACTATACCGTGAAAGGGCTCTTTTTCTTCGATGTAGTAAATGAGTGGTGCGGTGTCGAAGGCCACTAACCTGCCGCGAGGGAGATCTAGCTGCATTTAGGTCCGCGCAACTCGTCAACGTATTCCTGGGCGTCGATGCCGTCCCAAATTTCTTTGCCCAACCCCTGTATTTCCTTAATGCTGTGCTTCTTGCTCCGGTTGGCAACCATAACGCGCACAACTTCCAGCACGGCAGTCTGTTCTTCAGACGTCAAGTCTTGAATTAGTAACGCCAACCGTTCCTTGTCGGTGGTTTTCTTTCTTTCCTGCATAGAAGGTTCCTGGTTTGGGATGATTAAAGAAAGTATAGCATTCCCTGCCCCATGGTTGTGAGTCCAACTCCAGTCATTGAAGCGTCAAGGACAGGCTGCGGACC
>DAOUHR010000075.1:0-23657 GCA_034428635.1 Dehalococcoidia bacterium | reverse complement strand
ACACCGCCCTGGAACCTTGCCGAAGGGCCAGAAATCCCGCATGTCGGTCCAGTTACGGGTCCCCCAGTCAGACTGCGGGATGGAGTTTAGATTCTTCACTCCGTTCAGAATGACAACATAAATATAATGCGATTGCCCCAGGGCGATTCGCGAATCGCCCCTACGGTGGCAGGCGCGTGGCGGAAGAGGGTAGACACATAGGTCTGCCCCTACGGTTCGGACAAGGGCAGGCACCGCTCGGGAACCTTGCCGAAGGGGGTGAAATCCTGCATGTCAGTCCGGTTACGGGTGCCCCAGTGGGCCTGTGGGATGGAGTTTAGATTCTTCACTCCGTTCAGAATGACAATGTAAACGTATCAGAATGACAATGTAAACGTATCAGGATGACAATTTAAAGATTATGCGATTGCCCTGATCGGCACGCAGGTGCAGTTGAAGGGAAATTCGGCTATGTGGTAATATCCAAGGAGATTGTTACGGAATTCACGAACTTTTCCTGGCGCCGGGTTTCTACCTTGATTTGAGGTGCTAAGGGCCGAAAGGCCCGAGTGATGGATGGGCTGAAGCAGCGAATCATCAAGGCCGTCCAAAATCAGCCTCAGCCTACTGTTACCATTCTTTCATCCCTGCTGGCAGTTGAGGATGAGCTGGGTTATATCCCCCGAGAAGCCGTTGAAGAAGTCGCCTCTCTGAATCAGGCGACCATCAACGATGTCTGGGCCGTAGTTTCCTTTTACCCCAATTTCCGCACCGTTCCCCCTTGTGATCACAGGATTGAAGTCTGCTGGGGCCCTTCTTGCCACCTGGTGGGGGCCATGCCCGTGATTGCGTCGGTGCTGGAAGCCGCCGGGCTGGAGGACGAAGGAGACACTCCTGATGGCAGGCTTACCATCCGCTACAACACCTGCCTGGGAGCCTGCGCGCTGGCGCCGGTAATGTCGGTAGACCACCACCTGGCGGGCAGGATAACTCCGGACAAAGGCAGAGAACTGGTTACCGAAACCCTGGAATCGACAGGAAGCGGAGAAGCATAAGTGGCCTTTGATCGCAAGAACGGGGAATTGACCGTCCGGTGGAAACCGACTGGCGGTGGCCGGTAGATGGCCGCTGATTTTCTTGAAATCCAGGAAGAAGCCCAGCGCCGATGGGAAGCGCTCACCGACGGTGACACCCCTTGGATTCGGGTGGGCACTGCCCTCTGCGGACAGGCGGCGGGAGCGGACCAGGTAATTGCAACCTTCACATCCGAACTGGAGAACCAGGGGCTGAACGCCCAGGTGAGCCGGGTAGGCTGCCTGGGCTTGTGTTTTGCCGAACCGCTGGTGGATGTAATGGTACCGGGGCGAGGACGGGTCGTTTACGGCAACGTTGGTCCCGGCGACGTAGGAGGGATTGTCTCAAGCCACCTGGGTAAGGGCGAGGCAGTGGCCGACCTGGTTCTGGGCTGCATTGGGGAAGAAAGTGGGGAAGGTTTACCGCTACTGGAACAGCATCCCATGAAAGCCAGCGAGCAGCGCATTGCCCTCCGCAACGCGGGACACATAGACCCGCTGGACATTTACCAATACGTTGCCAACGGGGGATATGGGGCGTTGAACCGGGCCCTCACGGAAATGACGGCGGCAGAGGCACTGGAAGAGGTAAATACTTCCGGTCTCCGGGGTAGAGGGGGAGCGGCATTCCTCGCCGGAACCAAGTGGCGATTTCTGGCCGGGTCGAACGCCCCCGACAAGTACATCCTCTGTAACTGCGAGGAGGGAGATCCCGGCGCGTTTAATGACAAGGGAATCCTGGAGAGCGACCCGCACACGGTGGTGGAGGGAATCATCCTGGCCGGTTACGCCACAGGCGCCAACCACGGGTATATCTTCATCCGCCACGGCCACGACGGGCCCATTGATCGGGCTAGAGCGGCGGTAGACCAGGCCTACGAACTGGGTCTGCTGGGGAAAGATATCCTGGGGACGGAGTTCACCTTTGACCTGGAGGTTGCCCTGACCGGCGACTCCTACGTTTCCGGCGAGGAAACGGCGTTGATGGAGGCCATCGAAGGCAGCCGGGCCATGCCCCGGTTCCGGCCACCCTTCCCGGCGCAGGTGGGAGTGTTCGGCAAGCCGACCAACATCAATAATGTCAAAACCATGGCCTATGTTCCCGAGATCATTGCCAAGGGGGGCGAATGGTTCTCCGGGATTGGTCACGACAAGAGTACCGGAACCGCGATTTTGTGCCTTTCCGGCGCGCTGAACTACACGGGTATGGTGGAACTGCCCATGGGGATGAACCTGAATGAAGTGCTGAACGAGGTGGCCGGGGGGGTGCCGGGCGGCAAGGATTTGAGCTTCATCCAGACCGGCGGCCCGCTGGGTGGCGTGCTCAGCGCGGCGGCGACGGACCTGGTGCTGGACTTTGACATCTTCCGCACCGCTGGGGCTATCCTTGGTTCCGGGGGTATCATTGCCGCCGACGAGGATACCTGTGTTGTGGACCTGACCCGAGTTTTGATCGCCTTCTGCCAATATGAGTCCTGCGGCAAGTGCTTTCCCTGCCGGATGGGGATGAGCCATATGCTGGAGGTGCTGGAGAGGATTTGCCGTCTGGAAGGGACACCCGACGACCTGGCCCTGATGCGCAACATTGGTGAGAACATGCAGGCGGGCTCCCTGTGCGGGCACGGCCAACTGGGGTTCAACCCGGTAGCTTCCGCATTGCGCTATTTTCCCGAACAATTTGAGGCTCACATCGTTGAAAAGCGGTGCCCAACCGGCAGCTGCCGGGTGCCGCACTTTTCGCCCAGGCTGAGCCGGCGATAGGTATTCGACCAGGGACGGAGAAACATTAATGCCCGATGACATTACCATCTCCATTGACGGCGTGGAGATCAAGACCCAACCAGGAAAGATGGTGCTGGAAGCGGCAATTGACGCCGGCATCTACGTCCCTTACCTGTGCTACCACCCGGGAATGAAGCCCTTTGCGGCCTGCCGTATGTGCGTAGTGTCGGTGGAAGGCGGCCGGGGTTTCCCGGCGGCCTGTACCCTGCCGGTGGCGGACGGGATGAGGGTGCGAAGCGAGGCCCACGATGTTATAGAACTGCGCCGCAGCGTGATGCAGATGCTCATTGCGGAGCACCCAAATGGCTGCCTTACGTGCCACCGCGTTGACATCTGCGGGCCCAGCGACGTGTGCCTGCGGCACGTATCGGTCAATGACCGTTGCGTTACCTGCCCCAAGAACGAACGCTGCGAGTTCAAAGATACCGTCCGGTACCTGGGCATGGAGCTTGAGTCGCCCCTTAACTATACATACAAGCAGATACCCCTGGAAGTCAGTGATCCATTTTACGACCGGGATTACAACCTTTGTATCGCCTGCGGCCGTTGCGTGCGCGCTTGCGAGGAAATCAGGGGAGACGATGCAATCTGCTTCACGGAGCGGTCGGGCAAGGCGCTGGTGGGGACGTCTTTCGGTACTTCCCTGCTGGAGTCGGGGTGTGAGTTCTGCGGGGCCTGTATTGATGTTTGCCCGGTTGGGGCGCTGGTGGAACGGGACCACAAGTGGGAGAAACCCAGGAGGATTGAACCGACGATTTGTCCGCACTGTCCGGTGGGCTGCCAGCTGAACCTGGAGCTGAATGATGCCGACGAAATGATTCGGGTTGTGCCGGAATTTAACGCGCCGGCCAACCGGGGCCAGGCCTGCTTCAAGGGAAAGTTCGGCATGGAGTTTCTTAACCGCCGTGATCGACTGAAGCAGCCCCTCATTCGCCGAGACGGGAATTTGTCTGAGGCGACATGGGAGGAAGCGCTGGATTTTGTTGCGAGCCGACTGGAGGGCTATCGGGGTGAAAGCTTCGCGCTGCTGGCAGCCCCGGATTGCACCAACGAGGAATTTTACCTGGCGCAGAAGTTTGCCAGGGTGGCGATGGGTTCCAACAACGTGGATGTGCTGTCCAACCTGCAACCGGAGGCAACCCTGGCCCTGGAGCGGGGCATGGGCTACGCCGCTGCCACTAACTCCATTTGGGACCTGGAGCAGGCGGACTGCATCCTGGTTTTCAACGCCAACGTTACGGAAGACAACAATGTGCTGGCGTTGCCGATAAAGGCTGCCAGGAAACGCGGGGCTTCGGTGGTCGTGATTGACGTGCGGGAAGTTGAGCTTACCCGGCACGCTGATCTGTGGTTGAGGCCGGCGCCGGGTGCGGAATTGCTGTTGCTGGGCGGCATCCTGCGGGAGATTATAGACCAGGGGCTGGACAAGAAAGACTGGGTTGAAGAGCACTGCGAAGACCCTTCAACCCTGATGTATTACCTGCACAACCTGGACATGGAGGAGGTTGTGTCGGCTACTCAGGTTTCCAGGGAAAGCATTGCCGAAGTTGCCAGGTTGCTTGGTGAAGGTGGCAAATCGGCTATTTGTTTTGCCCTGGATACGATAGCGGAGGAACTGCAGCGGGATTGCGCCAGCGCCCTGGTGGACATAGCCCTGTTGACGGGCAACGTGGGAGAACCAGGGTCGGGGCTTTACCCGGTCAGGCAGGGGGCCAACGAACAGGGAGCGTGGGATGTTGGCTGTATCACCAACCGCCTTCCCGGCCGCGGCTCTGCCATGAACGAAAGGGCCCGGTCAGAGGTGGAAGAGATCCTGCAATGCTCCCTTCCGACTGGCAGGGGATTCGCAGTGAGGCGGTGCCTTGAAGCCGCAACGGAAGGGCAGGTCAAGGCTATGGTCCTGCTGGGGGACAGCCACAATGTGTCCAATGGACGGCTGGGCGATGGCCTGGCGGCCCTGGAGAAGCTCGAGTTGCTGGTGGTGGCGGATACCTTTTTGTCCGAGAGCGCTAAACTGGCCGACGTTGTGTTTCCGCGGGCTGCACTGGCAGAGAAAGACGGTACAGTCACGAATTTGGAACGGCGCATCCAGCGAGTTAAACCGGCAATTCAGTCCACGTCCGAAAATTCAGGAGGCGACCAGTGGCTCCTGGCGGAGTTGGGCCGTAGGCTGGGCGCATCCGGCTTTGAGTTTTCTACGGCCGGCGAAGTGATGGAAGAGATCGCCGGCGTTGTCCCATTCTACGCCGGAGTGTCTTATCCGGCCCTGGAAGCCGCCGGATCTCTGGTGCTGATGTCGGGGCCGGAGAGTCCCAAGCCTACGCAAATGCTCTATGCAGGTCGGGCCCACCAAGGCATTCAGTGGCCGGTTTCAGGAGAGCGGAAGAAAGGAACGTCCACACTCTATGCCGACACTTTTCCCTTTGAAAGGGCGATCTTAGTGGCGCCTGAGTTCCGGGCGTTGTGGGAAGAACCTGATTCGGATTTTCCCGCTTGGCTGGCGCCGGGGCGGGTGTTGCTGCAGCAGGACCGGGAGAACCGGGTGGAACTGCAGCGGGACACCAGGCTTAACGACATAGTCCGCGAAGAATCTGTGGAGCTAAACGCGACGGATGCGGAAAGATGGCAGGTCGGTGAGGGAGACCCGGTGCGGGTGGAATGCCCGGGGCGTGAGCTGAACGGCGTCATCCGGTTGAACTCGTCCCTGCCTGACGGAGTGATCGCGGTTACTGGACTTTTCGGGCAACTGGCAGTGGAACTGGAGAACTCTGCGGAACCGGTCCCAATGTCCCGAGTACCCGGACTGGACCTGGAGCGAGCCAGGGTTGTAAAGACGGTATAGCGCTCGCTGCCAGAGACGGCGAGCCTGGACAAAGAGTGCAGAAGTTTTTGAATCGGGCTTGAGTGTATTTTCATTAGATAATTGAGGTGAGCTATGACCATCGGGGGGCAGAGAGTATTGACTGAAGGGGGAGAGCAGAGCAAGCCGGCTTATCGCACGGACAGCCTGCCTCAAGCCAAGCTGGCTTACCGCGAAGACATTACGGAAGATCTGATGGTCATAAGACTGGAGCCGGAAGACGGTCCCTTTCAGTTCAAAGCGGGCCAATATTGCACGCTGGGCAAGGAAGGCGTGGAAAGGGCTTATTCCATAGTATCCGCTCCCAATGAGGCGCAACTGGAGATCTTTGTGGAGCTGGTGCGTGATGGCGAACTGACCCCGAAGATGTGGCGGATGGAGGTCGGCGAGACCATGTCCATTCGCCCCCGTCCCAAGGGGATATTCGTTCTGAATGAGAAGGTCCATCACCACCTGATGGTGGCCACGGTGACCGGAGTGGGGCCCTACCTGAGCATCATCCGGGAGTACTTGCACCAGGGCGGGCAGGGGCATTACTTCTACGTACTTTTCGGGGCCAGTTTCAAGGAAGAACTCATTTACGACGCAGAATTGCGCCAACTGGCCGAAGACCATCCAGAGTGCGTCAAGTACGTGGGCACCGTGAGCCGCCCGGAAGATGAGCGCAACGACGGCTGGCAGGGCGACGAGGGACGGGTCAACACACTCGTCCAGAAGTACCTGGCGGAATTTGACCTGCCCAAGGATGATTCCATGGTGTACACCTGCGGCCACCCGGGCATGATCGCGGATGTCAGAGAGCAGGTTACTCCCTTGGGCTGGCAGTTCACGGAAGAACGGTTCTGGAAGGAATAGAGGGAGAGCCTGCAAGTTTCCCTGAGCTATCTGGAAGGCGGACTAACCCCGCCTTCCTTTCTTTTGCCCAATGGTCTCATTTGCCCATTACCTGGACACATCAGGGCTGAGTAGCAGTTGCCTTTAGTCTACGGGAATGCCCCTGCCTATTTTGTTGATTCCAGATGCTTCCAGTAGAATGGGAACAATCGTCATTACACGAGGAAGTTTCGTCTTTGACTACGGGCCGAACATTGACGCCGGTGCGCCGGCAATACCTGAAGGTGAAGAGCGCCTACCCGGATGCAATCGTGCTGTTCCGGATGGGGGACTTTTACGAGACCTTCGACGGCGACGCTGAACTGGCGGCGCGGGAACTGGAAATAACGCTGACGTCCCGCAGCATGGGAAAGGATATCAAGGTGCCCATGGCCGGGGTGCCCGCGCACTCCCTGGAGCCCTACCTGGCGCGCCTGATCAAGAAGGGACACAAAGTTGCCATCTGCGAGCAGCTTACCGACCCGGCCACATCGCGGGGCCTGGTGGAACGGGATGTGGTGCGGGTGGTAACGCCCGGCACCGTTTTCGAATCCTCCCTGTTGGACGAGGACACGAACAATTACCTGGCGGCCCTGGTGGAAGAGGGCGACCAGGTCGGCCTGGCCTACGTGGACATCACGACGGGGGAGTTCGCCGCGACCCGGCTTGACCGGGACCACTTATACCCGGAACTGGCCCGTATTGCTCCCTCGGAAATTCTGATTCCAGCGGGAGACGCGCTGCCGGAATGGCTGCCTGAAGAGGAAAAATTCAGGTTTGCCAAAGAAGGGGATGAAAACCTCGGGGCCGGCCTGCCCATCGTCCAGGTGAATCCTGCCTCCTTTGATCTGGACCTGGCAGGGGAGGCACTGCTGTCTCACTACGGCATCCATACGTTGGAGTCCTTCGGATGCGAAAACATGCCCTTGGTGACCCGGGCCGCCGGCGCCATAGTGGAGTACCTTTTCCTTACCCACAAGGCGGTGGCGCCCAGGCTTGCGGCATTGTCGGTTTACTCCCTGGAAAGGTTTATGGTCCTGGACACCCAGACCCGGCGCAACCTGGAACTGTTCCAGGCAGGCCGCTGGGAGAACAGGGAACTGTCCCTTTTTGCGGCCCTGGACCTGACTCGTACGCCAATGGGACGCCGGATGCTCCGGCGCTGGGTTGGGCAACCCCTGCTGGATGAGCAGGAATTGGAGCGCCGGCTGGACGCGGTTGAGCACCTGGTTGAAGACGGCCTGAACCGGGCAAGGGTCAGCGAAACCCTGTCAGGAGTGTCGGACCTGGAGCGCATACTGGGGAGGCTGCAAACCGAAACGGCTGCGCCTCGGGACTTGATCGGGCTGAAGCACGGGATAGGCGCAGCCGTACCTCTCTCCAATGCCCTGGAGGCGGGCGAATCTGGCAGAACGGAATGGTTGCGGCGGCAGCTGGGTACCGTGCCGGAGGTGGCAGAACTGATAGAACAGGCCATCAACGGGGAACCCTCGGGGAGCGTGGGAGATGGCAACGTAATCCGGGACGGGTTCTCGCCCGAACTGGACGAGTTGAAGAAGTCCTCACGCGAGGCCCGTTCCTTTATCGCCAGCCTGGAGCAGCGAGAGCGTGACCGGACAGGGATTCGCAACCTGCGGGTGGGCTATAACCAGGTATTTGGGTATTACCTGGAGGTGAGCAAGTCGAACCAGGGACAGGTCCCTGATGACTACATCCGTCGGCAGACGCTGGCAAACGGGGAACGGTACATAGTCCCGGAGCTGAAGGAGTATGAATCGCTGGTGCTCAATGCCAGGGAACGGATCGAGGAACTGGAGAGGAGCCTTTATCGCCAGGTCTGTGCGCAGATTGCCCAGCATGCGGATGCCATCACCAGGCTGGCCGCCGGCATCGCAGTTGTGGACGTGGTTTCGTCGCTGGCAGAGGTGGCGGTCAGGCAAAGATACGTCCGTCCCGTCATCAACCAGGGCAATGCCATCAACATCAGGAACGGACGTCACCCCGTGGTGGAGCGGCACCTGGGAACGGGCAGTTTTGTCCCCAATGACCTTTACCTGTCCAACGACGACGTGCGGGTGGTGGTGCTGACGGGGCCCAACATGGCGGGGAAATCGACCTACATCCGGCAGGCAGCCATCATAGTGCTGATGGCACAGATAGGCAGCTTTGTGCCGGCCGATGAGGCCACCATAGGGCTGGTGGACCGTATATTCACCCGGGTTGGCCTGCAAGACGACCTGACAACGGGCCAGTCCACCTTTATGGTGGAGATGGTGGAAACAGCGACCATCCTGAACCAGGCCACTCCCCGGTCCCTGGTCATTTTGGACGAAATTGGCCGGGGAACCAGCACCTATGACGGGCTGTCCATCGCCCGGTCGGTCATAGAGCACCTGCACAACAACCCGCGGTTGGGGTGCAAATCACTGTTCGCCACCCACTACCACGAGTTGACCGAACTGGCACGGACGCTGCCCGGAGTACGGAATTTCAGCGTAGCGGTAACGGAGGAGGAGGGCAGGGTTGTGTTCCTGCACCGCATTGTGCCCGGTGGGGCCGACCGCAGTTACGGGGTACATGTGGCCCAATTGGCCGGACTTCCCCAGGCGGTGGTGAGCCGGGCCTGGGAGGTGCTGGAGGACCTGGAAAAGAACGGGGCCGGACGGAGCAACGGCGCTCGAAGGCGACCTGTGGAGCCGGCGGTCCAGATGTCGCTGTTTCAGCCGGAACAGCAGCTAAGGCACGCAGTGCTTGAGCTGGACGTAGCAAACCTGACGCCGTTGGAGGCTATCAACAAGCTCTACGAACTCCAGGAAGAAGCTCGTAAGCAGGATTGATGAAATTGAACCAGGGGGAAGAGCCTCGGGGAGCCGACTGGTTGTCTGATCCGGTCGGCTTGAACGAGCCAGGGTTAAATTCCCACCGGTTGCTCCGCCAGGTACCTTAAATTTTTACAGAAAACGGTTAGAATGTGCCCCAACTCTACAAGGCTGCCGGCGCTCTGATTCCAGGGGGACGGGCGGCCAACTTCGGAGGAGTAATGAGTAGCGCTGCAACCTTCTACTGGTGGCCCCGTTGATCTTCCTGCCGCAAAGCGAGGGAGTTGCTCTTGCAGAAGGGACTGGAACTGGAAGAACGGGACTACTTCAAGGAACCGCTCAGCAGGGAGGAACTCCAGGAACTGGCGGGGCTGTCGTCATTCTCCGACCTGTTCGCCTGGCGGAGTCCCAGTTTCAAGAAGACGGGACTGACCGCAGGCGAAGTTTCGGAAGATGAGATGCTCAGGCTGATAATGGAGGAACCGCGCCTGTTGCGCCGTCCGGTGACGAGGGTGGGAGACAAGCTGATAATCGGGTCCAGCCCGAAGATGCTTGAGCAGGAACTGGCCGACCTGGAGTAGCCGGCCTGGGGGAGGAATCACTGAGCCTTCCTGAATGCGCTGGGTAAATCCACTGGGAGCCAATGATTCAGCGCGCCTGTTATCAGGAACTGTGGGGGTGCGCTACTTCGCAGGGCTTCGGTGGAAGTAGATACGCTGAGTAAAGAGGTGACTCGGCGAATGCTTGTGTTGCCCTTATATCAAAAGTTGTGATACTATTTTGGCCTACTTTAAACCTCGAGGGAAAGGCGTCATACCATGAAAATCTTTTTTGACGTTGACTACACCATTCTTGGCCTGGATGATACCCTTCGGCCTGGCACGAAGGAAACGTTCCAGAAACTCCTGGATGACAACCACGAGATATTCATCTGGTCGGGGATGGGTGAGAGGTGGGAAGTCATTGAGAAGCACGAGTTAAGTCCCTACATCAGCGGGGTATACGAAAAACCCACCAACCACTTTCACGAGCGCCTCGAGGAACTGAAGATACCCTTTGAGCCGGAATTTGTCATAGACGACTACCCCGAAGTGGTAGCAGCCTTCGGAGGAGCCTGGGTTCCCCCTTACTTTTTCTCGCGAAGTGTGGACCAGCAGATGGACCGTATCTATCAAATTGTCTGCGACTTCAGCAGCAGCGGAACTTCAGAGGACACCCAGTACAAGGCAAAGGGAACAGTGCTCCCTCTCTTCTAGTCTTCCTTCCAATGTCTGAGCAGATGCCATTACCGCGAATCGCCGGTCACGGATGACGTCAGATCGCGGTGAGGAAGGTTACCCATGCCAATCAGGCAACTCCCCCATGAACTTGCCGGACAGATAGCGGCCGGTGAGGTAGTCGAACGCCCTGTTTCCGTAGTCAAGGAACTGGTTGAAAACTCGATAGATGCCGGCGCCTCCCGAATTTCGGTGGAAATCCGTGGGGGAGGCATCGAGCTGATCAGGGTGACCGACGACGGGGCAGGCATTCCCCCTGAGGAGGTCGTTCTGGCCTTCCAGCGGCACGCCACCAGCAAACTGGATTACCCTGGACTTCTGGACGCCATCCCTACTTTGGGGTTTCGAGGCGAGGCGCTGCCCAGCATAGCCGCGGTTTCCAGAATGACAATGACCACCAGGCAGCCGCAATCGGACGCTGGCTACGTGGCAGCGATGGACTGGGGAGGACTGACCAGGGAGGGGGCCGAGGGCTGTCCACCGGGAACGTCGGTCCAGGTGGCAGACCTTTTCGGCAACCTGCCGGCCAGGCGAAAGTTTTTGAGGTCTCCCACGGCGGAAGGGGGGCGAGTTGGCGACCTGGTTTCGCGCTATGCCCTGGCGTACCCGGAAATTTCCCTCAACCTGAAGATTGGCGAACGGACCACTCTGTCCACGCCGGGTGACGGACGGCAGGCCAATGCGATGGTGGCCGTGTATGGGGCGGAGGCTGCAGCCAACCTTCTGGAAGTATCCGGGGAAGACCCGGAATCGAGGTACAGGGTTGAAGGGTTTGCGGGCAATCCCTCGCTGCACCGGGCGAACCGGACGTATATGTCCTTCTTCGTGAACCGCAGGTGGATTCAAAGCCGGATGCTCACCTTTGCCCTGGAGGAAGCCTTTCACGGGCTGCTTCCCGAGAAACGTTACCCGTTGGCGGCGCTGAACCTGGTCCTGCCCTATGAGGATGTTGACGTCAACTCGCACCCGGGCAAGCGTGAAGTCAGGTTTCGGCAGGACGGCAAGGTTTATTCGGCCCTGCAACGGGGAGTAAGGGCTGCCCTGGTTGCCCATTCGCCGATCAGGCCGGCGCTGATCGCCACGACTGGGCGCGGGCCGTCAATGGGAGATGCCCAGGGAGCAGGAGGATTTTTCCGCAGCCCGTTCGATGGAGGTACGATTCCCGGGCCAACGCCCGGAGGTGACTGGGGGAGCGCCTCAGAGAGAGGCCTCGTCCAGCCAGTGGGTTACGGACCGGCCGGAGCGGCGCTAACGCCGCAACAGGCTTTGCCGGCCCTGAGAGTAGTGGGCCAGGTGAGGCTGACCTACATCGTAGCGGAAAGCCCGGAGGGCATGTACCTGGTTGACCAGCACGCGGCCCACGAGAGGGTGTTGTTCGACCGCATAGTGCGCGAGGCTTCGCTAAGAGAGTCGGTGTCCCAGCCGCTGCTGGCGCCGGCGCACGTGGAACTGACGGTGGGGCAGCTTTCAACACTGGAGGAACAGCGGCAGTTCCTGGCGGACTATGGATTTGAGCTGGAGGATTTCGGCGGGACGGCATACCTGGTTCGGGCAGTGCCGGCGGTGCTGACCACCAAGGATCCCGGGAAGGGGCTGGTGGACGTGCTGGACATGGTGGCCTTTGAGGGGCTGCTTAAGGAACGGGAGGATGTTCTGGCGGCTTCACTGGCTTGCCACAGCGCGATCAGGGCCGGGCAGTCTATGACCGAACCGGAAATGCGGGCTTTGCTGGAGCAATTGGAGACAACGGACAATCCTCATACGTGTCCCCACGGGAGGCCTACCCTCATCCACTTCAGCGCCTACCACATGGAAAGGGAGTTTGGCCGGCGCTAGGGGGCGGGCCCGGGAAAGGCGCATAGAAAGGCTGAGAAGCGTCGAGGACGGCCGGGCTAACTTTGCCGACGGGGATCCTGGCGCGGGTCCTGGGCGGGATGGAAAATGGAGTCTGGGCCCGGGAATTCGCCCGTGGTTGTGGACTGCCTGGCGCCGGGCCGGATCAGGCCGGCAGAGACACCGGCAATGGCGGCGATTCCAATGCCCATCTTGGCCAAAAAGCTGCGGCGGCTTTCTCCGCCCTTTGATTCCCGGGTATTCTTGCTTAGCACTGGCAACTCCAAGTTCCGTTGGTGAATTAGGGTTTTCGGAGAGCGTTTCGTAGCTCCCAGATACGTTTCTCAGGACGATATTATAGCAGTCTGATTTCGGTTCTGCATCGCCCGGTTGTTGGCTGGTTGTGTTCCGATTCAGGTGGTCTTATTTGTGAGACCAGGGCAGACACATAGGTCTGCCCCTACCGTTCCGATTGTCCATACCACCTGAAACGAAACCCTACCTTGTTGGCTGACTGCTCTGCAGGCTTAAAGCTATTCTTGGCGCTCCCGGTGGGCCCGTGGTTCTGCTTCATCGAAAGCCAAGGTATTGCTTCAGGCAGCGCCCAAATCTTCCATCACCATTCGGGCAACCTCGCGGCCCATCTTTACGGAGTAGTTGGTTCCCCGGTCCTCCGGATAAATCTGGGTGGTGTTGGCCAGGTAGAGGTTCCTTATGGGTGTGCGGTGTTCCGGGATCTGGTCGCCGTAGTTGACGCCAATGATGGGCTGAGCGCCGTCCACCCTGTGGTGGTAGTACTCCTTTATCCAGGACCGGTCAAACTGGTGATTCAGCTTTCGGAGGTGAGGGATAAAGTCTTCCAGCAACTCTTCGCTGGTTTTGGAATAGAGTTCACTGTCACGGGGAGTGTAGTTGGTCAGGTAGACGATGTGATTGCCGCCATATAGAGACGGGTCAATCATGTTGGTGTGTTCGATCACGCCAACAAAGGGAAGGCTCCGGTCTGCCACGTTGAGCCAGTACTTGGCGGTCAGGGGACGGTCCAGGGCAAGGATGACCAGCACGGCGGACAGGTATTGGGTGCTGACCAGCTTGTCGTGGTATTCCTGCGGCAGCGGCGGCACCAGGCGAACGAATACATACGAGGGTGTGGTCGCGATCACGGCGTCGTAGTTGACCTGCCCTGGTTGCTGGCCGTCAAGCTGGGCCTCCAGGCCGATGGCAACGCCGTCCTCCACTACTACCCGGTTGATCCGGGCGGAAATATGGACCTGGCCACCGAGCCGGGAAATTTCCTCCTCCAGCCGGTCAAAGACCTCGCCGAAGCTGCCCATGGGGTAGCCCAGCCGTTCCTTCTGCAATGTCTTTCCCCGGGAAGCTACTCGCAGGTAGATTTTCCCCCAGAGCCAGGTCATGCTGATCTGGTCATAATGATCGCCGAACTTGCCGCGGAGCATGGGTTCCCAGATTGCCTGGTAGATGTTCCTGCCCAGGTTGCGGGTGAGCCAATCCTGGGCGGATACGCCCTCGAACTTCTGCCAGTTCCTGGTCTTTTGAAGAACAAAGGTGAGGAGCCCTAAACGGATACGCTGGGTAAAGGTCAGCGGCCGGAATTTCAGCAGGTCCACAGGGGTGGCAAAGTCCCAGATGCGACCACTATGGTAAATCCCAACCTTCGATTCCAGCCAGGCCAGTTGGTCGCCCAGGCCCAGTTCGTGGATCAACTCGGTTATTGCGGTGTCGCTGACGAAGAGATGGTGATAGCCTCGTTCCAGGCGGCCGCCACCGATATCAAAGGTGGAAGCCTGTCCCCCCAGGAAGGGGGCCACCTCGAACACCTCGGCAAAGTGGCCCTGTCTGGTCAGTTCATAAGCCGCGGCCAGTCCGGCCGCGCCGCCGCCGATAATTCCTACTCTCATTAGCCGGAACCTCGACTCTTGATTGGTTCTTCATCGGTCTCGGCGTCCTCCGGGGGAGAGGATGCCATTTGGGAGAGCGACAGGTTTTCCCGCCACATGAAGGCCAGCCCGGCCAGGTTCACCGGCAGCCACAGCGCAACCAGGTGTACCACCAGGGCATAACTGGCGGCCACTGCGGCGCCGACTCCCAAAATGACCAGGGTCTGCTTGGCGATGAGTTCGAAGGGTCCGATGCCGCCAATGGTAACGGGTACGGCGGTGGACAGGTTGGACGTGGCAGTGACCAGGACGATGGCCAGGGCAAGGTTGAGGTGGGAGCCCAGGTAGTCCTGCAAGCCGAATGAATAGGCGACCGTAAGATAGACGGCAATTTCTGCCAGCCAGACGGGCAGAGACAGGAGAAACACAATTCCGTGCTGACGGGGAGAGTTGAGGATACTGAGGCCCTGAATGAAGTTGATGGCCAGATTCCTCAACCTGGGGCGGACTCTCTCGGGCAGGAGGGCAATAATGCGGTCAATAAGGGACATTGTGTGGGGATTTGTGGCCATTAGAGTGATAATGACGAGCCCAACAACGAGGACCGCGCCGGCAATGACGGCCAGGGCAATGCCGGTGTTCCGGTATACATCGCCCAGGTCGCCAAACGCTCCCAAAAGCAAGAGGAACAGGGTGGATATCACGGTTATGACGAACAGGGTAAGGCCGTCGTATATGCGTTCCACGCCGATGGTGGCCAGGGCGGCGCTGCCGCTGAAGTGCTCGCGCTGGGCCATGTAGTAGGCGCGGACCAACTCGCCGGCCCGGGCCGGCAGCACGTTGTTGGCGGCATATCCCATTACGACCACGGGGTACAGCCGCCGGGCGGACACTTCGCGTACCGGGGAGAGGATGTACCGCCAGCGGGCAGCGCGAAAATAAATGCCAATGAAATATATGACAACGGCAGGAATCAGGTAGAGGTAGTTTGCCTCCTTCAAAGCCAGCTTGAGGTCATCGACCTCGATGGTCCAGAACAGAAAGACCAGAAAAACGGCGCTGACGCCTATGCCGAGCCAGAGCCGCCAGTTTCTGAAGTTCAATTGATTCGTCCCCTCACCTGTTGGCCCATTACCAGGGTCACGGCTGTCCGCCGGAAGCGGCGGTGTCCTGGAGCACGTAAGTATAATACTCCGATCTGATCCAATCGGACTCCATATCCCGCGTAAACAGGTAGGCCAGGGCCTGGCCCCACTTTTCCCTATCGGTAACGGCATTCCGGAAGAATGCCAGGTCTGCCAACACTTCCGCCATTATCTCTTCGCTTTGCCGATCCTCTCCGGGACGCCGGTAAGTTTCGGGAAACCACAGAATATTCGTGCGAGGCTCCAATTCTTCAAATCCCTGCATCGCGCCGGGGGAAGAGGGACGGTTGTGAGACACCACCAGGAAGGCCGAAGCCTCGGGCCCGTCGGCGGGGTCAGTGCATCCCCCCTCGCCGTCCTCGTCCTTAAAGCAGGTGAACCGGAGGCGCCCCTCCTGGTCGATGTGCCGGACGTACCATTGAAGGGGATACCAGGCATCGTAGTCCACTCGCACGGGGCTGGAAGGCAGGGCTGCATCCGGGTCCCGGAAAAACTGCCCGTCCAGCTCGGCCAGGCTGTGCCTGAGGTCGTAGCTGCCCTGGGCATAAGCCAGGATTTCGGTTCGGGAATCGTCATAGGTGTAGGCGGCCTGCACTGAAATCCACGCAGTGGCGGCGGCCAGGAAGCCGGCAATGCCCAACGAGACCAGGGCGGCGCCATTGCCGGATGCGGACTGTCGGACCAGCCAGGCGGCGAACAGAGCCAGCAATAAAATGGCTGCCAGAAGGAAGGCAGAGGGATAGACAGAGGCGCCGGGACTGCCGGTGAGCGTAACAGCAACATAGCCACCCCCGGCAATGACGAATGCGGGGATGGCGAGCAACATCAGGGAGGAAAGACGTTGGGAATCCTCCAGCGCCTCCCGCCACCGGACTCGGTCAACCAGTTCTCCCAGGAGTTTTCCGGCCAGGAAGATGAAGGGCAGGATGATGTTCACCAAAAGCCAGGGCATTTTCTCGCTGGCAATAGTGTATGCCAGGAGATTAACGAAGGCCCAGAAGGCCAGGGCCATGCCGAAGGGGTCGCGGCGGAGGACGAACAGCACGGCCGCCAGGGTTCCGAAGGCCAGGGGCAGGAATTCATAAACTGACATTCCCACGAAGTAGTAATACCAGGGCTGGTCACCCCGGGCGACTTCCTGCTGGGCGATCCAGTAGCCCATGCCCTGCCAGGTCCCGCTGAAAACTCCGGCCAGGTTGGTGAAAAAGGTAGTGTAAAGGAGGACCCAGATTGTCCCAAAGATTACGGCGCAGGTCAGCCAGACGCCGCCCTTCCACCGCAGCCCCAACGCCAGTGAAATGACCCTCAGCGCCGCGATAATGCCGCCGGCGACGAGAAAGTTCAGTGGTATTCCGTTGCCGGCGCTGGCGACCTCTACTCCTTCGGGGAGGATTCCGGGAAGCAGGGCGCTTATTTCCAGCACGGGCAGGAACAGGGCGACATAGGCCAGGGTGATGAGGAAGGGGACGAAAAGCAGGAAGAAACTGTGACGCCACGGGCAGCGGAAGAGTACGAAGGCTGCCACGCACACCGCCGCCATGACGAAGGAAAGGAACAAGTCCAGGTTGGTCCCGGTGGGTCGCAGCAAGGTCAAGCCGGCAACATAGGATGCTCCTATGGGGATTATGATGCCGCCTATTCGGTTGGCCCGGGAGTGGGCGAGTTTCCAGCCAATCAGGCAGCAAACTGCGATAACCAACACCGCCAGTACGCCGGTGATCCATCCCGCAACGGCGGGAAGAGGCAGCTGCACAAAGGGAGCTTCCCAAAGGGGCGCGCCCACTATCCCTTGTGTCATGGCGTCCCGGCCTACCAGCGTCAGTCCGAAACCACCTTCCAGGGCTTCCTGAGCTGAACTCCATCCCGCCAAGCCTGCCAGTTTGGCGCCTATTTCCCGAAAGAGTTCAATGCCGGCAGACCATAGGGGCAGGGTCAAAGTGATCAGCAATAGGAGGAAACCGCCGGCCGGATTCAGGCGAGCCGGGTCGAGGATTTTCCAAAGGCGCGAGGTGCGCTCCAGGGGGAAATTTTCGTTATTAGTTGCCGGCTCGGGGGCTGGACCGTTGGCGTCACCGGGCGTGTCGGTTGGGACGGCGTCAGAGCCTCTCCTGAAGCGGCGTGAAAGGAAGACGGCCAGGTCAGCGTAGGGAATGGCCAACAACAGGGCCAGCGCCCCGAAAATGGCCGAAATGATGTAGGCCGTTTCCTTGGTGGCAAAGGCGATGGCCAGGATGGCCGAAGCAAGGTACAGGTAACGGTTCCTGGGGCTGCGGGTGTATTGCCACAGCAGGGCGAATAGGGAGACGGTCAGCACCGCCATGATGATGTCATTCCGGCCAAACCGGCTGAAGTAAAGGAGGGACGGGGAAATAGCCAGCATCATCCCGGTGAGCATGGCTCCGGCACGGCCGAGGTGGTCGCGGAGGAAAAAGGGGAGGACTACGAGAGCGGTTCCGAAGAGGGCATAGGCCAGCCTGGCGGCGAAATCGGTGTCGCCAAAGAGGTGAAGAAACAGGGCTACCAATTCAATCTGAAAGGGCCCGTGCATCCAGGGCGAGTGAACGAAACCCTCCAGGTTGGCAAGCCGCCAGGAATAGTAAAGATGAATGGCCTCGTCGTAATGCATGGTGCGCCCGGTCAATTCCCACAGGCGCAGCGCCAGGGCCACGATGGCAATGGCAATGAAGCCGGCCAGATATTTGCCCTCCACGCTGGTGACGAGGTAAAGGACACCCCGCCCCAGCCAGGACTGGCTGAGGGAGGGTCTGGCAGGCTGCCGGGCGGAATGCCGGGAATCGTCGGGCACTGTCATTCAAGTTGGCTCAGTCACAGGGTCAGGGGCCCGCGAATCTTCGATAGATAATTACGTCGCCTCTGGAGAAGGCGGTTTCAAGGACTCCCTCGGCTGCGGGCAGGCGGTCAATGCCATATTTGGCCCGCTCCCGGTGTCCGAGATAAACGTAGCGGACATCATAACGGTCAAGAAGTTTACGTACAACAATGGGGTCGGGGTCCTGGTAAATCCGGGCTATGTCTTCCTCCCGGCCTTCGAAAATTCTGGTGGCGCCGCGCCACTGATGTTCGTGACCCTTCCAGCCCAGCACGGCGGGCCGGCCCGTGGCGGCGGAAACTCTGCCGTATTCGGAATAATCGTCCCCCACGGCTTCGACCAGGTTGCCGGGAGTTGCCTCGTCGCGCAGCCAGGTAATGGCGGCGTATTCGGCCCGGGATTGGCCCTTGATGTAAGCCAGGCCGTCGAGCGTATTGTCCTGAAAGCTGTGGCCTTCTCGGAACAGGCCGGTACGGTCCAGGGCGGCGCCGGCCGGATAGTAAAGGGCGAAGATCAAGAGAACGGCCAGAACGCCCGCCCACGCCGTCCGCGCCAGCTTGCTTTTCCGGTGCAGTGTCTTTAATTCGGCAAACCAGCAGTAGATACCGTAGGCGCCTACGATGCCCAGGAGCAGCCACGCCTGGTAGTAAACCTTGAACACCGTATTCATCCGGTTTCCAAAGAAGTCGGCCAGGTGGTACAGTTCCGCCCCTGCCAGGAGAAAGAAGGCGGCTGCCAACAGGAGGAGAGGAAAGACGTTGGTGCCGTTGTCGCCTCTGATCGAGCGGTGCATGGCGAGATAACCCGCGAGCCCGGCCAATGCCAGTAACGGGAGGACGGTAACAGTACGGACTGCCAGCATAGTCGGCAGACTTTCCAGCCCCTGGGTTACGACACCCCAGGTGGACGCGAGAATGAGCCACAGCACCAGAGGCACGGCGGCCACGGCGACTACAAGCACTATAATCGGGGCCTCTACAGGCAAGGGGCGAAGGATGCGCCAGGCTTGGGGCCAAAGGAAGGTAAGGCCCAGCAAGGTGGGGAGGCCCATGACGAGGGCGAAGTGAAGGGGGCGAGTTGAGGGACCCAGGTAAGGCAAGATTCCTGAAACCTGGGAAGTCAGGTCAATGTAGAACGGCAAGAAGAGCAGGACAGCTATTGCGAGGATGGGAACGAGGAACAGGACAGAAGATGCAAAGGCGCGACGCAGGGCGGCCACACCATCGCTGATGGATTGCCGGGCACAAGCCTGGTCTGATGGGGAGGGCTGGCGAGCGCACTGGTCGCGCCAGGCTCTGGCCAGGGTTATGGCTGCCAGGATGCCGGCGTAAACGGGAAAGTCCCAGGAGTTGATAAAGGCCAGCGCGCCGAAACACAGGGACATGGCCAGCGCCTGCCACGGGTGTTGGAGAAGCCAGCGAAAGCCAATTAGTCCGCGGCCTCGGTACAGGTTGAGGGCCAGGGCCAGGGTCAACAGGACGAAGGGCAGGGCCAGAACGTGGGAATGCAGGTCTCCCAGCAGGAAGCTGAAGAAGGGAAACTCGGTGATGGTGTAATCCAGGCTGGCCCCGTCCTTCAGGGTGTCTATGACGCGGGTTGCCCGCCACCACCACCAGTTGGTGTCGGGGAACAGACCGGCGCCGGCAGTGCCGCCAAGGTCCTTTATCCCAACCCATTGCCAGAAACCTTCGCTACCCCAGCCACGGACCTGGATAAGTTCGAGCAGGCCTTCCAGGTTGCCCATTACAGTAATCAGGAGCGATGCCAGAAGCCCGGTGATAATGCCGGAGCGGAAGCTGCCGCCGGACAGCCTAACCAGGTTAAAGGTGAGGCCCAACGCTCCTATTACAACCAGGGCGGGCAGCGTGGCCAGGGCCAGGTTATAGCCCACGTTGGAGGTAATTCCTGCCAGCTTCATTGGCAAGGCCATGATGAAGTGGCCGAAATAGTAGTAACTAATGGAATGGCCGGCAAGCCAGGGGTCACCCGGGGGAAATGAGGCGCTCTGCAGGATGCTGGTCAGGAAGGCAAAATCCATGGGCTTTTCGGTGTGGTTGATGCCCGGGGCCTCCGAGACAATGAACAGCCAGGCCAGGAAGGTAACGAGGAAGAGGCCTTCCACCAGGAGGATGTACCGCCACTGTGCCTTCAGGAAGGCTTCCAGTTCGGGCCATCGGCGGTAGTAGAGCCAACCGAATAGAGCAGTCCCCGCCAGCAGGATGCCCGCGACTGTCTGGGCTACGTTCAGCACCGAGCCAGTCAGACCCAGTATCCAGAGCACATACGCCGCCAGGAGCAATGCCAGTGGCTTGGAGAAGGCGTATCCCCGGTCGGGCAGGCGTGACAACAGGAGGAAGGAAAGCGGGAGAGCCAGCACGCCCATTAATGAGACCAGCAGCAGCCAGGCCAGCGGGTCAGACACGGTGGAAACCGACCAGGGAGGGCGAAAGGTTTTTCGGCCCTAGAGTTGTGGGCGAAGGCAGCGAGGTCAAAAGTAAAAGGTTCATCGAAGGCCGACGCGAAGCAGGGGCATACACCACACGGTCACGAAACCGGGGCGAGAAGAGAGTCCACAAAGTCGGCGGCGTTGAAGGGAGCGATATCTTCCAGCGACTCGCCGGTACCAATGAAAAGAATGGGTACATTCAATTCCTGCTTGATGGCCAGGGCGATGCCGCCGCGGGCAGTGCCGTCCAGTTTGGCCAGGAAGATGCCGGTACAACCCACCGCCTCGGTGAAGGCCCTGGCCTGGGCCAAGCCGTTCAGGCCGGTGGTGGCGTCCAAAGTCAGCAGCACATCCTGGGGGGCAGCCGGGTCGAGCCGGCTGATGACACGGTGGACCTTTCTTAACTCTTCCATCAGATTGGTGCGGGTATGAAGCCGTCCGGCCGTATCTACTATCAGAACATCTGCCCCCCGGGCCTTGCTGGCCTGCCAGGCGTCGTAAGCCACGGCGCCGGGGTCTGCCCCATGCTGGTGGCTGATTACTTCTACGCCCACCCGGTCGCCGAGGATTTCCAATTGCTCCTCGGCGGCGGCGCGAAAAGTATCGGCGGCGCCGAGAATGACTTTCTTCCCCTCCCGGGTGAGGTGATAGGCGAGCTTGGCGATGCTGGTGGTCTTGCCGACGCCGTTGACCCCGACCATGAGAATTACGTAAGGGGCCGTGGCGGCGTTGGCGCTGTCCCAGGCGCCGGCAGGGCTGCCGTCGGCCAGTTCCCGGGCCAGTGTTTCCTTGAGCAGGGCATAGGCGGACTCAGCGTCCGAGATGCCTTCGCCTCGTACCCTTTCCCTGAGTTCTTCGATGATGCGCAAGGAGGAATCGACTCCCACGTCTGCGGAAATCAGGATTTCTTCAAGTTCTTCCCAAGCCGCCTCATCCAGGTTAGAGGAGCGGAGGACGTCCAGGATGCGCCCGAACCAGCGCTCCCGGGTCCGTTTGACGCCTTCGTCGGTCTTTTGCTTGTTGCCTTCACGGTTTCTTTGGAAGAATGAGAGCATAGGTCGCCTTTGGGGGTATCCCCGAAATTCTCAGAGCGGGCTGATCCGGTTGACCCAGAAATGGGCCGAGCGTCAAGTCCGGCACGGGACTTGGTAGAGGAGGCAACGGCCCCCCGGTCCAGGGCCACCTGGGCGGCGGCGCGTTCCGCATCGGTTTTGCGATTGCCAGTCCCCTGACCCATTACTTCGTCCCCCACTACGACCTGCACGGTAAAGACGGGCTGGTGGTCGGGGCCCTCGGATGAAACCAGTTCGTAACGGGGGGTTGGCCTTCCCATGCCCTGAATCAACTCTTGCAGGTGGGACTTGGGGTTATCCAGCGCCCGACCACGGCTGTATATGTCCTCCAGGTCGGGCGCCAGGGCCTTCAGAACAAAGCAGCGTGCCGCATCGTAGCCCTGGTCCAGGTAAATGGCCGCAACCAGGGCTTCAAAGGTCTCTTCCAGGATGGATTCCCGATTGTGGCCACCCGATTCCACCTCTCCCTTGCCCAGGGCAAGGTGCCTGCCCAGGGAGAGGCGGCGCGCCGCCCGTGCCAGGCTGGCACGGCAAACCAGGGAGGAGCGCCCTTTGGTCAACTCCCCTTCGGTTACTCGGGGCAGGTTTTGGTAAAGCTCGGTGGAAACAATCAGTTCGAGTACGGCGTCCCCAAGAAACTCCATTCGTTCGTAGGAGTCCAGGGTTGAACCACCATGCTCGTTCAAGTAGGAACGGTGGACCAGGGCCTGTCGCAACAAGCCCTGGTCCACAAAAGTGGTGCCCAGAGAGGCTTCCAGGTCTTCCAGGGACAATTCAGTACCCGGCGGACCTAGATGATACCGTGAGGCCACGGCGGGGACGGGCGCTTCACCTCGCCCACGTGCTGGGCATCGGTAATCACCCGGGTAACGGACTCGTAAATCTCGGCGGCCTGTTCATCGGGGGGAATGTGCATCTTGACGAACGCGGAGCCGCCGTTGGGGAACACGTAGGTGGGCACGCCGAAGGCGCCGTGGACTTCCACGGCCTCGGTGTGGCTCTCCGCGATCTCCCTAAGCAGGTCCGGGTCGGCCAGGTCTTCCCGGAAGCGGGCCATATCTATGCCGGAATTGGCAACGGCTTCTTCCATCACTTCCATTTCGGTCAGGCTGCGGCGATCTTCGTGGCGCAGCTTCAGCAGGGCCATGAAGAAGGACTCAAAGGACTCTTTGCCCTGCCGCTTGGCGGCCAGTCCGGCGCGGTGGGCCAGCAGGGTATTGTCCGAGCCATCCAGAACCCCGGGCTGTTCCCAGAACTTGATCTCTTCGCCCTTGTTGTCGCTGTTCACCTGCTCAAGGGAGAAGGGCTGCCAGTCCACGTTTACTTCCTGGCCGGTGGTTTCGCGTACCTTCGCCAGCCACATGGCAGCGTTGTACACGTAGGGTCAACGAAAATCGTAATAGGTCTTGAAATCGGCTTCAGCCATTTCGGCACCTCCTCTTCAATTGTACGGATTCTAGCACATAGTCCAAGTCGCGCCAATATTAAACCGCGTTTGCTCGTTGAAATCGAAGCTTCGGTTTAAACGTGATAGGCCGCAGCCGTATGCTATAATTCTGGCCGCTATGAACCCGTCCGCTGACGACCTCCGCTCGCCCGCAGCCGCCCCTCCCGCTATTGAAGATTTTATTGGTGGTGACCATCTCGTCCTGTTCAACGCCCTCAAGGAACTGGCAAGCACTCTTGCTCTTTCCGTTTATCTCGTTGGCGGGCCGGTAAGGGACTGGCTGATGGGCTGGCAGACGCGGGACCTGGATTTCGTGGTAGAA
>DAOUHR010000074.1:0-17750 GCA_034428635.1 Dehalococcoidia bacterium | reverse complement strand
CGTCGGCCGTGTCCGCTCCGAGGGTCGGGCAACTTCCCCATTGCCTCAAGTATCGACAGTTCCCCCACAGTCTCCCTTGCACTCCTCATTCCACACCCCCCCTTCCTCACTCTCCCCACCTTACTCCTTTTCCCCTATATTCCCCAAGACTCTCCCTCCCTGTTTCTCATCAATAATCGAAAGACCCTGCAGCAACGGCCCTGGCCTTGGTTGCCCAATTGGACTTCCCCCTGCTATCGGTGTTAAGGTTGGTCAATCAGCCCAGGAGGCAAATAATGACTGAAGCAATGGAAGGCAGCACGGTAAGTGTTCACTACACCGGCAAGCTGGACGACGGCACGGTGTTCGATTCATCGGCGGGGGGAGATCCCCTGCAGTTCACCATCGGCCAGGGACAGATGATCCCGGGATTCGAGCGTGGCGTCGTCGGCATGGAACTGGGTGAGACGCGTACCGTGGTAGTTGCCGCCGACCAGGCCTACGGTGTGCACCGTCCGGACGGGGTATTTGACGTAGACCGGTCGGAAATCCCCACCACCATCCCCCTCGAAATGGGCATGCAGCTGCAGGCCTCCGGCCCTGGCGGCCGTCCGGTCTCGATGACGGTGGTGGCCCTGTCCGACGAAAAGGTAACCATGGATGCCAACCATCCCCTGGCTGGCAAGGACCTGACCTTTGAAATTGAAATGGTGGCGATAAGCTAGGGCCATGCTCCGGTCCTATCCCCATACGGAAGCCACCCCCGACTTCCTGGTAATGCTCATTAGACGCTCAGTTTGATTTGACGCCAAGGAGACTTCCCCATGCCCGAACGCAGCGGCAGACTTGAAGGAAAGGTAGCAATTGTAACCGGCGCCGGTTCCAGCGGCCCGGGAGTCGGCAACGGCAAGGCTGCCGCGGTGCTCTTCGCCCGGGAGGGGGCGAAAGTCCTGCTGGTGGACAACGTGCAGGCCCGCGCCGAGGAAACCCTGGCCATCATCCGCGATGAGGGCGGCGAGGCCGAAGTCTTCGAGGCTAACGTCATCAATGCCGACGACTGCCGTCTCATGGTGGACGCCGCCGTTGACCGTTGGGGCCGCCTTGACGTGCTGGACAACAACGTGGGAATCTCCCGCCGGGGTTCGGTCCTGGAAATCAGCGAAGAAGACTGGGACTTTGTGATGGCCGTTAACGTCAAGAGCATTGTCCTGTGCAGCAAGTACGCCATCCCGAAGATGATCGAGAGCGGCGGCGGTTCCATCATCAACATATCATCCATTGCCGGACTGCGGGCCCACAGCAGCACTCCCTGCACCACGGCCAAGGCGGCGGTGCAGGGCCTGACCATGTCCATGGCCGCCGACCACGGCCCCGATGGCATCCGCGTCAACTGCATCGCCCCCGGCCTGGTCTATTCCCCCATGGTGGCGCCCCGCATGGACGACGACCTGCGCGAAATCCGCCGCAGCGCCGCTCCCCTGCGCACCGAGGGCGACTCGTGGGACGTCGGCTACGCGGCCCTCTACCTGGCCAGCGACGAAGCTCGCTGGGTCAACGGCGTGGTCCTGCCGGTAGACGCGGGCCTGGTCCAGGTCACCCCCGTCACCTACCAGACCCTGTCCCAGCAGCAATACGCCCAGCCGGGCTAGGCGCTCTGGTATCATTCTAGGAAACCCCTAGACTCCGACCGGCAAAGAGGTGGCGACAATATGACCACTCCCCGGGCCAAACCCCGCCAGGAAACTCCGGCCGTTCAGGACCCGGTCTCCCCGGAACCCTACGGCCCCATCGTGCTCCGGTTGCCGCCCGGCGTGAAGCTGACCGAAGACCTGTTCAAGGAACTGTGCAGTTTGAACGACGGCATCCGCATGGAAATCAACGCCCGGGGAGAACTGGAACTCATGCCGCCTACAAGCCCAGCTACCGGTAACCGCAACAACGGAATTTCGGCCCAGCTGTACTTTTGGGCGGAGACGGACAGCACTGGACTAGCCTTCGATTCTAGCTCGGGCTTCACCCTGCCCAACGGTGCGTTGCGCTCCCCGGACGCATCATGGGTTCTAAAGAGCCGCCTGGCAGAGCTGTCTGAGGGAGAGTTGGACCGCTTCCCCCCCATCTGCCCCGACTTCGTGGTCGAACTGCGGTCCAACTCAGACCGCTTGGGCGACCTGCAGGCCAAGATGGAAGAATATCTGGAAAACGGCGCCCGACTGGGCTGGCTGATAGACCCCTTGGATCCCCGCCACCGCGTCTATATTTACCGTACCGGTGTGCAGGTGGAGATCCTGGAAGCCCCGGAAAACCTGACCGGCGACCCGGAACTCCCCGGCTTTGTGCTAGACATGCAGCGCATTTGGGAACTCCCCGTCTGACGCGGTATGCTCCTGGCCTGCTGCCACCACGACGGTAGCCAACCCCCACTCTTGGTGCTAACATTAGTGCGCCTTGCCGCCAAAGCTGCGACGGCGCCAATTTTTCTAAAAATTTCAAGGAGCAACAGATGAGGATAGCCCGGTACGAAGCCCACGGTAGCATTCATTACGGCGTCATTGACGGCGACAACGTGGCCGCCATTGACGGCGATCTCTTCGGCGACTTCAGCGTGACCGACCACGTCCACAAGCTGGCCGACGTCAAGCTGCTGGCCCCGGTGGTCCCCGGCAAAATACTGGCCATGGGCCTGAACTACACCAGCCACATCGGCGACCGGCCGGCCCCCCCGTATCCCATGGTCTTCCACAAGACTCCCACCAGCGTCATCGGCCCCGAGGACACCATCATCCGCCCCAGTGAGGTGGAGCGCCTGGACGCCGAGGGTGAACTGGTGGCCATCATCAAGGACACCTGCAAGAACGTGTCCAAGGAAGACGCCCTGAATCACGTCTTCGGCTACACCTGCGGCAACGACGTCAGCGCCCGCGACTGGCAGCGCCGCGACCGCAACGACAACAACTCCGACTGGTGGCGCGCCAAGTCCGCCGACACCTTCTCCCCCATGGGCCCCTGGATTGAGACCGACCTGAACCCCCACGCCCAGCACCTGCGCACCCGGGTCAACGGCAGCGAAGAGCAGAACGAGTCCACCGCCCACCTGATCTTTGACGTGCCCACCATGATCGAGTTCATCTCCCGCTACGTAACCCTGGAAGCCGGCGACTGCATCTACACCGGCACCCCCGGCACAACCAGCAACATGGACGACGGCGCCATCTGCGAAATCGACATAGACGGCATCGGCATCCTGCGCAACCCCGTAAAGCTGGAGGGCTAGTTCTTAAGCCCACGAAGCTCCACGAAGAAACAAGAGGCCGGGCCAATTGGCCCGGCTTTTTCGTGTCCGGAAAGTTGGGGGAGGGGAAGTTACTGCTGATATGCCCTAGGCATCCGGAGCGTCAGCGTTGGCCATCAGGAAGGTCACCATTCCGGTTTCGCTCCCTTGGCCAATCAGCAAGGCCTGCGCGTCCTCGCTAATGGCCTTTCCCATTACCACGGCTATAGTCGGGGGATTGGCATCTCCAGGGCCGGCTATTCGATCCAGGATACCAGCCCTTCGTCTCGCACGTATTACGTCGTTGGCCTGCACGGTTAGCGATGCCTCGGCAAGCACATACACCTGGCCCTTGGGTCCCTTTGCCGTGAATACTATGTCGGTTTCCAACAGGTCTTCCAATTCCTCTGAAGTCACTCCCTGATTACCCGGAACTGCTTTCGCCATCGCCTTTAGCTTGCCGTGCCTGCCTTCTCGGTAGTGGCTGAACAAGTCCGCATCGGTGATTCCCAGGTGCCTTCTGAACAACCTTGGTGCCAGGCGTACGGCAGTATTTTCGTAGGCAGCGCCGGCCGCTTCAGAGAATACCCCTGATTGAATGTTCTGAGTTCTCTGTACTTCCCCTAAACTCTCTTTCACCGCCGTCATGTCTGTCTGCAATTGCCCTACGGCCAAAGCAATCGTTTCTACATGTTTTGTGAGATTTGCTACTGTGGCAGGCATGTTCAAAAGCTCTTCGGTCAGAATGTGCCGGCGCAACGCCTCCCGCAGGTTCGGGTCGGATTCCAGGGCGTCCAAGAGGTCATCCCAATTTGAAGGCTGTGTCATAAGTAGATTTTATCCTTCAGGACTCCCCTTAGCAATTGTGGCTCGAGACCGAAGTAACCTGACAGAAGAGATAGTCTCCTGTCCTTCGTGGATAATCGCCTACTCCGTAATCGGCCGCGATATTATCCACAGGCTCACCACCGTATAAATCACCATCAGCGCCAGCATCGGCAACTGGCTTTTCAGGGCCAACTGCCCATCGCCGTATATGCTATTGGCCCGCAGGTGGGCCAGGTACACCGCGATGATGTGCCCCACCACGATGGATATGACCGCAAAGAACCAGATGAATCGGGCGTTGGTGATGGCAATGTTCACCACGTATCCCGCCGTCCCGAACAGGTCCGCCCCGGCGCCAAATGGGTCGGAGGCCAGGGGGATGATCAGCTGACCCTGGATCAGCAGGAAGCCCAGGTAGTGGGCAAAATGGTAGGCCAGGGCGATGGGCACCAGCGAGAAGACGAAGGCCGTCATCAACTCGGCGGCGGCGGGACTGGTACCGCCGCTGCGCTCCACCACCCACCGCATCATCGCTGAGAACACCCAGTAAATCCCCGCGAAGGCCAGGGGGAAGAGGGCCAGGCCCAGGGTGTTGGCGATGACCAGGCCGTTGAAGTAGGGCGATGTCAGTTGCGGCGTCTGGGTCAACGCCCAGCCCAGCACCGCCGCCCACTCGGGCGTGTCGCTGAAGCCGTCGAAGGTAACCGTGGACAGTACCAGCAGCACCAGGGCCGTCAGTCCCACCGGCAGCGGGTGCCAGGTATGCAGCCCAATGGCCGGGGGCCGCAGGTTAAGTTCCCGTTCTTCAGCGTACTCAAAACACTCGTAGCAGTCCACGCATCCCGGGGCTTTGCCGCTGGTCCCTTCTCCGCACAGCGGCCCAGCGCACTCGCCGCAGGCGTCAGCGTCATTGGCCCGCACTTCGGTAATGGAAAAACGGCTAAGGAAGCCGTAGATTACCGTAAAAACTTCGCCGTGTCTCAGCCACTGGTGCTTGCCGAACAGGTACATGCCCCCCAGGGTTACGATGCTATAGGCGATGATCAGCCAGGCCAGCAGCGCCGGTGCCGCCGCTTCGGGCAGCGCGTTTTCCACCCACACGAAGGCGAAGAACAGGGCCACCGACGGCCACACCCCCACCCGTTCCGCGTAGTCCATCCCCTGGGTCAGTTCCCAGTCCGGGTTGAAGCGGTGGAACACGGACTCCGCCAGCCCGTACATGATCTTCCAGGGGTTCACCACGGCCCACAGGTTGCCCAGCAGCGACACCACGAACCCCATGCCCACCCACCAGATAATCCAGACAAAGGTGGGCGTCAGGTTGTTGACGGGCCGCTCGGCGCCAAACAGGCCCGTTGCGATTACCAGGAAGAACAGGAACAGCGACGCCGCCCTCAGCAGCCAGGTCACCGGTCCGGTGAATATCAACTGCAGAACAGGGGTCGCGAACAGGTTGAGCCGCGGGTAACTCCAGCCGTCGTGCTGCCTGCGGACAAGCAGTCCCACCACCACAAAGGAAAGGACCACCGCCGCCGCGCCGGCAAAGACAAAGTAGGTAAGGGGCAGCGGCAGGTCATAACGCTCGCCGAACCCGTGGGCGTAAGCCGGGGGAGCGAAAGAGCCGGTAAAGAGGAAGGTCGCACCCAGAATCAGCAGAAAAAAGAAGACTTTCGTCCTGAACATGCAGTCACCGGGATAGATTGGAATGCCACAAACAGTGTAGCATGTACCGCAGCAGGGATACCCCGGACTCCGTTCCAGACCAGGGACCTGGCTGGCTCATTCTAATCCCACCCCTGACGACCTTGTCGCTTCCGATACCAGTCAAGAGAACAGGCTGTATAAGCCCTTGTCGCCGTCCGCTGCCGGATTGGCGTAAACTTATTGACATATAGCATGAAATTAGTTAGGATTTATGTCTACAACCCATTAATTATGGATGGCTGAAGGGGGGAAGCTTCCTCGCATGTCTTCTTCCGATGCTACACCCCTTTACGACAGCATAGGTGTCAATTACGACGCCACCCGCCGCGCAGACCCGTATCTCACCGAGCGGCTGGCCCACCACATTGACTTGCAAGGTGTCCGGCGCTACCTGGACATCGCCTGCGGTACCGGAAATTACACCAGCGTCCTGGCCGCCTCCGGCGGTTCCTGGCACGGGCTTGACTTGTCCATGGGAATGCTCAGAACGGCTCGCCGCAAGGACGACAGTCTCCGCCTGGTCAGGTGCGACGCGGCCGCAATGCCCTTCTCCGACCGGAGCTTCGACGGCATTGTCTGCACCATGGCCCTCCACCACCTGCCCCAGCTGGAACCCGTGTTCAGCGAAGCATTGCGCGTCCTGGACCGCGGCAATCTGGTTATCTTTACCGGCACCAGGGATCAGGTAGCGACTTACTGGCTTTACGAGTACTTTCCCGTGGCCATGGCCCAGTCAACGGAACAGATGCCAACCACTGCTTCTGTTACAGACGCCCTGGAGCAGGCGGGCTTTCTGGTTAAAGAAGTCGAGCTCTACGAGGTTCAGCCCGATCTGCAGGACCTTTTCCTGTACGCCGGCAAGCGCAAGCCGCAACTCTACCTGGACGAAACGGTGCGACGGGGCATGTCCACCTTTTCCACTCTGATCGACCCCGTTGAACTGGAAACCGGCTGCGCCCGGTTGCGGCAGGACGTCGACTCCGGGCACATCAACGAGGTCATCGAGAGCTACCTGAGCGACAAAGGCGACTACCTGTTCGTCGTAGCCTCCCGCCCGTAGGCGGGTCCACAGTATCCGGCGCTAAAGGCGACAGCCACCACCGGACGATGTGCTTCCGGCAATTATTTCCCTTCCCGACCGTAAGCCTCATCCAGCAGATCCACCACGTGCGCTACCCTTCGCCCTGCGGCGTGACACCCCGAGGACTGCAACCCCTGCTCTATCTGCATCATGCAGCCCGGGTTCGCGGTAACCACCTGCTCGGCGGTCGTGGCCTCGATGTTGCCCACCTTGGTTTCCAAAATGCGGCCGGAAACTTCCGGCTGCACCATGGAATAGAAGCCCGCTCCACCGCAGCACATGGCCTCCTCCTCCATTTCCACCAGTTCCAGGCCTGAAATGGCCGCCAACACCTCCCGGGGCTGGCGGGTGATGCGCTGGGCATGGGCCAAATGGCACGGGTCCTGGTATGTGACGCGGCGATTGACCGCCCCCCGGGGTGGGTCCAGGGGCAACTCCGCCAGGAATTCGGTGATGTCCACCGTCAATTCAGCGAAGCGCCGCGCCGGTTCAGCGTACCGGGGATCGTCCTTCAACAGTTCCCCGTACTCCTTCATGTTGGACCCGCAGCCCGCCGAGGCGGTAATTATCCTGTACCCCGGCCTGTCGGCCCCCGCCGCCAGGAACACATCTATATTCTTCCGCGCCAGTCTGCGGGCCGTTTCCAGGTCTCCGGCGTGGAGGTTCAGGGCCCCGCAGCACACCTGCCCCGGCGGCACGGCAACGTCGCAGCCATTACGGGTTAGCACTCTTACCGCAGCCCGCATGGTATCCCCCTGCATCAGGGGCATAACGCATCCCGACAGCAGCGCTACCGTGGGGCTGGTTGCTTCCGTTTCCCCGTCAGCCTCCCTTGGTCTGGCCGGATAGACTTCGTTGGTTGGACCAAAGAAGGGTTCCTTCAAGTCCGGAAGCTGGGCCTCCATCGCGCGAAGCGAGTCCGGCAGCAACCTGAGCAGCCCTGACGCCCGGACCAGCTTGCGCAGTCCCGATCGCTGGTAAATTCGCAGCAGGTGCCCCCCCATTCGCAGCCGCCTGGGATGAGGCAGCGCCGCCCGCAGGAAGAAGCGGTCGACCCGTTTCAGCGCCGCCCCCTGCTTGTCCTGGGACAGCGTCTGGGCCCGGGTATATTCCATAATGCGGCCGTAGGGCACGCCCGAGGGACACACCGCCTCGCAGGCCCGGCACTGGAGGCACATTTCCCAGTGGGAGACGATGCGGTCGCTGATGCCCACCCGTCCCTCGTGCACTGCCCGCATCAGCGCGATCCGTCCCCGGGGCGACTCGGTCTCCACCTTCAAAGTGGTATACGTGGGACAGGAACTGAGGCACAGCCCACAGTGAACGCACCGGTACAGGTCCGCCTCGGTCGGCACGTCCACGCCCCGGAACCCCGGCTCGTCGTTCAGGCGTTCCTGGACTTCCGCCGTGTGACTGTGTCCGGTGCCGGGTTGAGCGTATGTTTCAGGCTGTGCCAATGGGTCATCCCCTGTAAGCTCTCTTGAATCGACTTTTCTATGGAACCACTAAACAAGTCATTAGCAGCGGGTCTAATACGTCCTTACTATGAAAATAGGGTTTAGGCGGCTACCAAAGTGACTTGCTAGCTGAGATGCTCGAGTTGGAGCGTTCTCATTCTCATTCTCTTTTTTGGCCTGTTCAAGGCCAAGGCAATTCCGGCGAAAGCTGGAATGTATCTATTGGCCGGTCTTCTGGATTCCGGATTGAGTCCGGAAAGACGTTTTTCAGAAGTTCTCGAAATGGCTCGGCTGTTCCAAAAGACGATTCCCTTGGGGACATTACAAGACAGGCATTAGGCTCATAGTGACGAACCCAAAAGGGATGAGGAGAAGTAAGACAACAGATGCGATGACTAGCAACTTGCGGTTATTGTTGTCTTTTTCTCCCGGCGGCAACAGGCGGTGCCGTAACCAGTAGGCCAAGGCAATGGTGAACACCCATAGCAACGTCTGAACTGCGACGGCCAGGTACAGTCCTAAAATTGCCCATTCCCCATTGGTAAATCCTTCCGGTAATCCATACTCGTCAAAGAAGGGTCGAACCCAGATCTCCGGAACATATGCGGCCACCAGAGCGCTAACAGTAACAAAGGATGCGACCAGCAATACCCGAAACCGAAAACTCCGGCCCGGCAACGTCCCTAGAAGGGCAGTCACAACCGCTGACGCCCACACATCGATAAACAATCCAGCCCCTTAACCCCAGTCTTCGGATGGCCGGTTACGGTAATCGCCAATAGTGTCAATCAAGTTACACAAACTTGGCTCATCCAGTTGCTATGAGTCCATCCACAAATTCCTTATCGAACTCTGTAGCAGAGCCATTGCCGGCTATCCCGCTCGCTATCTACAGCCCCCCAACAAACCGCCCGGGGTTCAGAATCCCCGCTGGATCAAAGTTGCCCTTGATTCGCCGCATAATTTCCAGTTCCGCCGGTCCGGCCGTACCCTCCCAGACATCAATACCGGCCTTGACGTCGGACGGGCAGATTTCAACCACCGTGGTCCCACTGAGGCTGGCGGCGGCACGGCGCACGGCGTCAATGTCCGCCATTATAGCGGAGGCATCCCCTCCGTCGTTGCGGGACGAAGCCCACCGCATTAGTTGAACAATGCCAAACCCGGGGTCGGCAATTATGCTCCATCCCTGCCCGTTCCCGACCAGGGAATCCAGCAGTCCTCCCACGTTGTTGGGCGGCAGCGTCACCTTCAGCGCCACTTCCGGCGAGTCTGCATCGCTCCAGGGGAGATCGGTCAGGGAGGCCAGAAGATTGTTCGCCGCCGCTTCCTCCACCGTCTCCACCTGTAACCCCCCCGCGTCGCCCAGCAGCCGCGCCGACTCATCCAGCCGTCGCGCCACCGCCCTTGGCCTCCCCGCCACGAAACCCAGGGCCACGGCCCCCGCGCTGGCGGGCAAATCAAGCCCCAACCTTCCGGCCACGTCCGGCGTAACTACCTGGAGTCCCTGGGGCGCGTAGACTCGGGCGATGAGGGAGCGGGCTGCTGCGGTGGCTGTTGCCATCGAAGCGAAGGTCGCGGTCAGTCCCGCCCAGGTGTCCGGAACCGGCGCCAGCTTGAACGAGGCCTCAACGATGACACCCAAAGTCCCCAGGGAACCGGTGTACAGCTTGTTCAGGTCGTAGCCGGTAACGTTCTTGACCACCTTTCCACCGGCCTTGGTTTCCACCCCGTCCGCGCCCGCCACGTTAATGCCAATAATCCAGTCCCGGGGCAGGCCGTAGGAATAACGCATGGGGCCGCTGTACCCCGTGGCCAGGATTCCTCCCACCGTGGCCCGGTGGGGCAGCGGCGCCTCCAGGGGCACGTACTTCTCGCCCTGGGCCAGTTCCCGCCGCAGCGCCTCCAGGGTAATGCCTGCCTCGGCGGTAACGGTCAAATCGGCCGGCTGGTAATCCACCACCCGGTTAAGACGGGAAAGGTCGAGGACCACGTCAACTTTGGATGGCAGGTTGCCCAGGCCGGTGAATACCCCGCCGCCTCGGGGGAACACCCCGACTTTGCTGGTCGAAGCCCACCGCAGCAACTCGGCCACGCCCTGCCGGTCCTCAGGCCGTACCACTGCCAGGGGATTAACACCGTCCACGCCCCAACCCTCCGGCGGAAGGACTGCGTCGGGGCCGAGTAGGCTCTCGAGTAGGTTTATGAGGGTGGCGCTCAAATGCTCATCCCACGGCGGAAGCGGAGTACCCTACACATACCACCCCGGGTCAACCTGCGCCGGCGTGCGCTGCAGTGGAGGCTCGTACCCCTCTCCGTCCGGGAAAATCTTGCCCGGATTCAGGCGATTGGCGGGCGCGAAGGCGTCCCTGGCCAGCTTCATCCGGGCCAGGTCCTCCTCGCTATACACCAGGGGCATGAACTGCTTCTTTTCCAGGCCGATGCCGTGCTCCCCGCTCAGGCTGCCGCCCATCTCCACGCAATACTCCATCAACTCGGCCGCCCCCGCCATGGCCCGGTCCTTCACCCCCGGCTCCCGCTCGTCAAACAGCATGCAGGGATGCAGGTTGCCGTCCCCGGCGTGGAAGACGTTGGCGATGATGATGCCGTACTTCTCCGACACCTCCGACACCTTCCGCAGCACCTGGGTCAGGCGGGTACGGGGCACCACCCCGTCCACCAGGTAGTAGTTGGGGGCGATGGTTCCAAAGGCCCCGAAGGCCGTCTTGCGTCCCAGCCACAAACGCTCCCGCTCGCTGTCCTCCTCGGCCACCCGCACGTCGCTGGCTCCCGTCTCCCACAGGGCCGACTCCACCTCCCGGCTCACCTCGTCCACCTCCTCCCACAGTCCCTCCAGCTCAATCAGCAGCACCGCCCCCGCGTCGTCGGGGTAGCCGGCGTCGGTAACGTTCTGGACGGCGCGGATGCTCAGGGCGTCAATCATTTCCAGCGCCGCCGGTACGATGCCGTGGCCGATAACCGCCGACACCGCGCTGCAGGCAGATTCTATGTCTGGAAATACTCCCATAAACGTCCTTACCGATTCCGGCAAAGGCAGCAGCCGCACCGTTATCCTGGTGGCGATGCCAAAGGTGCCCTCCGAGCCTACGAAGACTCCCCGCAGGTCATAGCCCGGAATTTCCCGGGCCGTGCTGCCCAGGTAAACTTGGGTTCCGTCCTCCAGGACCACGTCCATCCCCAGGACGTGGTTGGTGGTGGCGCCGTAGGCCAGGCAGTGGGGGCCGCCCGCGTTCTCGGCGATGTTGCCCCCCAGGCTGCACGCCTTCTGGCTGGAGGGGTCGGGGGCGTACCGCATCCCGAACCTGCGGACGTAAGTGTCCAGGTCCAGGTTGATCACCCCCGGCTCAATGGTCGCAGTGCGGTTCTCCGTGTCCACTTCCAGGATGTGGTTCATGCGGGTGAAGGATATCTGGATGCCTCCCGGCGCGGCCAGCGCCCCGCCGCTCAGTCCGGTCCCCGACCCGCGCCCCGCCACGGGCACGCCCGCCTCGTAGGCCAGAGCCAGAATGCGGCTGACCTGCTCGGCATTTTCCGGCAGCGCCACCGCCCGGGGCATCGACCGGTCCACGGAACCGTCATACTCGTACACCAGCAAATCCTCGGGATGGCAGATCACATACTCCGGCCCCACGATATCCATCAACCCCTGTATGAACGGCGACTGCTGCACAGGTATGCCTCCGCGTAAGAAATGGTTCCGGCCTGCACCGACCGGCAGAGAATAACCCTGCGGCGATGATAGGGTAAAGAAGGCCCAGGTGGCAAGGCGGGGGCAGGACTATTGCATTTCAGCCTTGGCCAAATTCCCTCATCCCCACCAACGCGGCAACCCCTTTGCGGCTACCCCGTCGTTCCCGCGGAGGCGGGAACCTCGCACCCATCGTAGGGGCAGACACACAGGTCTCCCTCGTCCCACCCACAACCCCCCAACCGAACCGCAACCCCATTACCACACGACGCCCCGACTCAACTGCCCCAAACGCCTGGGGGCGGGCCCCAAACCCGCCCCCGCCATCCCCAAATCACTTTCCCCATTAGTGGATAAACAAACTACAGCGCCTGCGCTATAATTGGATCAACAGACAGGATAAAGGTGATCACCATGGCGACCGTGCCCATAACTATTGAAGTGGACGAGGAAGTAGCCAGGCTTTACGCCGAAGCTTCATCCCAGGACCGGATGAGAATCCAAATGTTGCTGAACTTACGACTGATGGATTTCCTCAATAAGCCACCCCGGCCTCTCCTTGAAGTAATTGAAGAGATTAGCGCTAACGCCGCGTCCCGGGGCCTGACTCCGGAGATCCTGGAGTCGATTTTGAGGGATGAGGAATAGCCTGCGGGTTGTACTGGATACCAATGTAATTGTCAGTGCGGCATTGTCCTCCGTCTCCCCACCCGGACGAGTCCTTGAGTACGTTATCAGAAATGGGTCGTTGCTCACTTCAGTCTCAACGGTATCTGAGATCAAACTGGTCCTCTTGCGTCCGCGCTTTCAGCGTTATCTATCCTGGCAGGAGAGGGACGAATTTCTTGCTGCCGTTCTCGAGGCTATTGAGCCGGTAGAAGTAACCCACTCCGTCACCGCCTGCCGCGACCCCAAAGACGACAAATTCCTCGAACTGGCCCTCAGCGGCAGCGCCACCCACATCATAAGCGGCGACCGCGACCTCCTCGACCTTCACCCCTTCCGTGGCATACCCATCCGCACCCCCGGCGCTTTCCTCGCCGCCGTTGGCGACTGACAGCTTTATTCCACGAATGAGTCCAAAGCAGCGTCTACGCACTACGGCGCCCCAGTACCAACTGCCGACTGTATAAGGATTGCCGCAGCTCCGGTACGCCGCCGCGCGATGTGAAGGGCCTTGCCTTGATAAGCCGGAAGAAACCTTGGGGTGATAACAGGCAAAAGAAGTGGCAGGAGGCAAGGAGGCGTATTGCACCGGAAAAGGCAATGCTAAGTAGTTGACCTAGCTGTGAACGGCGAATAAAATGCGATTCACCATTTCAGGAAGCCTGACAATACAGGCAATATGCGAATGATTAACAGGAGGATTACGAAATAGAGCAAAATCTGGCAATTGCTGGCTGCATTAGTCATAATGCATTAGTGAACCTGTGGTCTGGGCAATCTTATCTCACAGATGAGCCTCACTGGCGCTGGCAATCCCGGGTTTATCTGCGAATTATATGCACATCGGAGGAAGGACATGCACAAAGGGACATCCAAGTGGACTAAATCCTTTATTTCCCTCATCCTGATCGGCCTCCTGCTGGCCCTGGTGCAGGCCTGCGGTTCGGCCACCGCCCCCTCGCAAACTGAATCCCAACCCCAGGCAGCCGCCGAACCGGCTGCCCCCGTCCAGCAGGAACAGCCCCAGCAAGAGGCTGCTCCAGCCGTAGAACAGGCTCCGGCCCCAACTGCCGTCCCCGCCCAGGCGCCCGCGGAACCGGCTGCAGATGCTATGGACTCAAAGCGGGGCGGAACTCTCAACCTGCCTTCCGTAAGTGCGGTAGAGAACCTTGACCCCCACAAGGGCGGCGGCTGGAACTACTGCGAGGTCTGCTACGGCAGCACCACGGAGAGCCTCGTAATCCTCTTTGAAGAGGAGGGTGCCGAATACGGCGCTCTGGTGGTCCACCCCTACCTGCTCGAATCTTGGGAACTGGTGGACCCGGTTACCTACGACATGCACCTGTTCCAGGGTGTCCATTTTCAGGACGAGCCGCCGGTCAACGGCAGGGAGCTAACGGCAGAGGACGTGGTCTGGAGCTTTGAGCACCTGCGCCAGCCCGACCCCCTCTACGTCCGGCGCACCCTTCACCAGCCCCTGGATCGGATGGAGGCCGTAGACAAGTACACCGTGCGGATGCACCTGAAATTCCCCGCGTTCGCCATCATGCGCTATATGGGTCTCTCCGACGGCAGCCAGATCATCCCCCGCGAGGTGGAGGACCACGAAGCCTATGACGCCGATAGCACCGTCATTGGTACTGGCCCCTTCATCATGAAGGAGTGGATCGAGGGTACTTCCGTCCACCTGGAGCGGAACCCCAATTATTGGCAGGATGGGCAGCCCTACCTGGACGAAGTCAACATGCTGATCATGCCCGACGCCGCATCCCGGCTGGCCGCGTTCCGCTCCGACCGGGTGCAATTGCTGGACATGGAATGGGGCCAGGCCCAGACGATCTGGGGCGACCCCAACTACAATATTGAGCGTTACCCCGGCAACCAGCAGCGGGGCATCGGGTTCCAGCACCGGCGCCCGCCCTTCAACGACCTGCGCATGCGTCAGGCCGCCCGCTATGCCCTGGACCTGCAGGACTTCGTGGCAATCCTGGACGACGGCGAGGGCAAGATCAACACCGGTTACTGGTGGTCGATGACCAACCTGGCCCTGGACCAGAGCTACGTTCCGGAGCCCGACCTGGATAAAGCCAGGGAACTGATGCTGGAAGCCGGTTACGACCCCGAGGTCGGCGTGGATGTGGTGACCATCTGCCGCGCCGGCGACCCGTACCAGTGCCGAATCCAGGAAATAGTCCAGAACCAGTTGGCCCGGGTGGGCATCAATACCTCCATTGAGACGCTGGAAGTGGGGACCTGGCGTGAACGTGCGTTCACCAAGTACGACTATGACATCTACTCGTACAGCGCCCCGGCCCACGAAATTCCGGAGCGGTTCCACAACCTCTACGTCTATGGGCCCTCGGCAAACAACACCATCGGCTCGGCGGACCCGGATCTGGATGCGGCCATCGAGTATGCTGGCGCCAGCACAACTCAGGCAGAATACGAGGAACGGTGGGCCGAGTACCAGAAACTCTTCCTGGACGAAGTACCCTACGTCTTCCTCGACACGCCGTACCGCTACACTGCCCAGCAGCCCTACCTGAGGGGCTACCGGAACAGCGTGGCAGGCTACAATCGGTTCCAGTGGATCTCCGATTTCTGGTTCGACAAGTAGACCTGTAATTTGTGGCGCGCACGGATGCAGGGTAAGCCGCCCTGCCGTGCGCGCCACAGCGGGCTTCTCCCTTCGTGGGGGCTCAGGCCTCCGGAGGGGAGCAACTGAATCTTCCGGTCAGGCAATAGTTAAAGGATAACCTATGGCAAAATTTGTTGCCCGACGCATGATTTACCTGATTCCCACGCTGATTGGCATCTCGCTCATCATCTTCGTGCTGATGCGGGTGGTTCCCGGCGACGTGGCCGCCATCATGCTGGGCGACTACGCCAATCCCAGGGACGTCAGGGAGTTGAACGAGACCCTGGGCCTCGACAAGCCCGTCATCGTCCAGTACGTGGACTGGATGTGGGGCCTGATTCGAGGCAACCCCGGCGTTTCCCTTTACAACGGCAAGCCCGTCCTGGACGAGTTGCTGCGGGCCGTACCCGTCAGCTTGGAACTGGCCATCCTGGGTGTGGTGTTCTCCATAATTGTGGGCATGCCCCTGGGCCTCATATCGGCGGTGAAGCATGATACGGGCGCGGACCAGCTCAGCCGCTTGGTGTCTGTCCTCGGCATTTCCATCCCCAACTTCTGGCTCGCCATCCTCATGCTCACCTTCCTGGCCCTCTGGTTCAACTGGAACCCGCCCGTCTACTACAAAAGCCTCTTCGACTCGCCCCTGGAAAACCTGCAGCAAATGCTCATCCCCATGATTACCCTGGGCATGTTCCAGATGGCCCTGGTAGCCCGCATGACCCGTTCCAGCCTCCTGGAGGTGTTGCGCCAGGACTACATACGCACCGCCCGCTCCAAGGGCTTGAGCGAGCAGATGGTCATCTACCGCCACGCCCTCAAGAACGCCCTGATTCCGGTGGTGACCGTGGTGGGCCTCAACTTCGGCGTCCTCCTCGGCGGCATCGTCGTAATCGAGCAGATTACCGGCGTTCCAGGCGTGGGCCGCCTAACCCTCCACGCCATCGACCGCCGCGACTTCGCCCAGATCCAGATCAACGTCCTTTTCTTCGGCGCCGTCTACGCCTTCAGCAACCTGGCCGTGGACATCATCTACGGCTACCTGGACCCCCGCATCCGGCAGTAATAAGGCACGCCCGAATAAATCCCTTCTCCCGTCAAAAAGGAAGATTGGGATGGCGGAAAAAACCAATTGTCTCGCACCCCCTGAGATAGATTCTTAGTCAGGAAGTGTTTACTGAATGAACGTATCAGGGATTACCAGTCCCGAGACGCAACTCTCGCAGGGGCGGCAGATCAGCCTCGCGGCCAAGTCCTGGAACCTGGCCCGGGGCAATGCCCTGGGCACGATGGGCGCGGCCATCTTCGTCGTGGTGCTCATCATGGCCATCTTCAGCCCCATAATTGCCACCCACCCACCCAACGAGCAGAGCGCAGAGGACCGCCTCCTGCCCCCCAGCGCCAGCCACTGGATGGGCACCGACGAGGCCGGCCGCGACGTCTGGAGCCGCGTGGTCTACGGCGCCCGCGTCTCCCTCTACGTGGGCGTGGTCAGCGTCTGCCTGGCCACCTTCCTCGGCACCGTGGTCGGCATCGCCTCCGCCTACCTGGGTGGCCGCTCCGACGTGATCATCCAGCGCATCGTCGAGGTCTTCCTCGCCTTCCCCACCCTTATCCTCGCTCTGGTGATCATGGCCATGCTCGGCTCCAGCGTCACCAACCTCATCTTCGCGGTGGTGCTGGCCTTCTCCTGGCGCTTCTCCCGGGTCGTTCGCGGCAGCGCCCTGGCCGTCAAGGAGGAACCTTACGTCGACGCCGCCCGCGCCATCGGCGCCAGCCACCTGCGCATCATGGCCCGCCACCTCTTCCCCAACGTCCTGGCGCCCATAATCGTGCTTGCCTCCACCAACCTCGGTATAATAATCTTCATCGAGGCGTCCCTCAGCTTCCTGGGTTTCGGCACGCCGCCGCCCACGCCCTCCTGGGGGCGCATGCTCAGCGGCACTTCCAGCGGCTACTTCCAGATAGCCTGGTGGATGGCCTTCTTCCCGGGACTGGTGCTGTCCTTCGCCATCCTCGGCGTTAACGCGCTGGGTGACGCCCTTCGCGATATTCTCGACCCCCGCCTGCGCGGCCGTTAATCAGGGAACGGTGAACATGTCCAAGCTATCCATAATTATCCCGGTTGTAGTTGCCCTCCTTGCGTTGGCGCTGATGGGTTGCACCGGCAGTTCCGGCGGCGGCGATGGTTCCGGCGGTACCCCGGCGGAAACCGCGGTCCCCACCCCCACGCCCATGGGCACCCTTACCGTTCCCCCGGGGGCCACCGTTGAACTCACCGTGGACGGCCCCGTGCCCCAGGAGGTCACCATCAAGGCGGGAAATCCGGTCCTCTTCATCCTCAGGGACGAGGAATACGGGCAGAGCACGGTCAAGTTCGACCGGGTCAATGACATCAATGTGGGCACCATGCTGTGGCTCCT
>DAOUHR010000073.1:0-10764 GCA_034428635.1 Dehalococcoidia bacterium | reverse complement strand
TGACCCTGGCAGAACTCTTCCCTGCCCGGATCATATGCTCCAACTGGTCCCGTTCCTCCGGCGTCAGCCGGACCGTAAATTTCTCTCTGACCACACCGCCACCTCACACCAACCTTAATTGCTCAAAGATTACCACTGTCAGTCAACCCCTATCGGTACCCTTGATAACCAAGCTTGACCCAGTACTAGGTTGTACTTTCACGAACTTGAAAGGGCCCACATCGTTGGGAAGAAATGTCTTTTTTCCGGTCATATTCGCCCATTTCCAGCCATTTTGTAGGTGACGCCGGGAGGGCGGTGGCGGCTTTTTGAGCGGGTGTGCCGTGCTGGGTCAGGTGAAAGGACGTGCCCCCACCGAGTTCTATTCTCCATGATAGAGAGGAGCTATCCAGCGAGGCAAGAGAAAGGCGTGAGGGATAATGCCTTTGATGCAAGGGCCCAACATCAGGCAAATTCAGTGATCGACGGCCACATGGCAGCGGAAGTTGTTGCCGCAAGAGTAGCGATTTACTCCGAAGTTGCCCTCTCGTATCTCCCGCTCGAACTCCCGTCGCACCCGCCCAATTTCTTTGAAAAATTAAAAAAATCGGGCCAAAAAACCCATTGACACTATCAGAACGGCCGTTCTATACTCATTTTGCAATTAGAACAAACGTTTGTGCAAGCAGGTGAGAGAAATGACAATGACGACAGTTTTTGATGGGAATAACGGTTTCGCTGACACCATACCGGAGTTTTGCCACTACGAGGATACGGGCTGCGAGGTGTCCGCCGCCTGCCTCGACTGTCCGCTGCCCCGGTGCAAGTTCGACGACCCCGCCTGGTACCAGCGCAACCGGCGGCTGGCCCGGGACTTTCGGGTGATGTACACCATCCAGCAGGAGAGCCTGTCAATGGAGGAAGCGGCGGAAAGGTTTTCGGTCACCGTGCGGACCGTCTTCCGCATCCTGCAGCGCTGCCGCAACGCCATGTCCGCAACAGACGACCAGAGCCTGGGAGCCTTCGCGGCTTAACGACCTTAATATTCATAAATAAGAAAGGGGCGGGTCTTTGCCCGCCCCGGTAAGTTGACTGGTTAACTCTTATGCTAGCCTCGTGGCAGCCCCAGGCCCCGGCTTGCAATGATGTTCCGCTGCACCTCGGAAGTGCCCGCGGCGATCTTGTGGGAGAAGCTGGTCATCCAGTGTTCCTGGATCCGACCCCGAAGCGGCGCCCATTTCTCGTTGCGGTCCAGGGCCCCGTACAGACCCAGGATTTCCATGCCGGCAAGGGTAACCCGCTGCAGCGTTTCGCTGCCGAACACCTTGCTCATGGAGGCTTCCTTGTTGGGCACCAGGCCCTGTCCCTGCATCCAGGCCACGTTGTAGGCCATCAGCCTGGCCACTTCGCATTCGATGTACCGGTCGGCCAGCAGGTTGCGAACCCAGGGGGTCTGCAGCATGGGCTGACCATTCTGATTCGTCTCAGTGGCGTAGCGCTTTACCTCGTCCAGCAGGCGGCGCCCCATGGCCGAGTAGTCGATGCCCGACCGCTCGAAGTCCAGCAGGGTAACCGCCACGTACCAGCCCCGATTCTCCTCCCCTACAACATTGGCCACCGGCACCCGCACGTTGTCGAATATGATCTGGTTGAACTCGTGCCCCCCGGCCATGTTGATGACGGGCCGCACCTGGATACCCGGGGTCTTCATGTCCACCAGGATGAAACTGATGCCCCGGTGCTTGGGGGCCTCGGGGTCGGTGCGGGCCAGCAGCATAATCCAGTCGGCGTGGTGGGCCATGGTCGTCCAGATTTTGCTGCCGTTGATGATGTATTCGTCATCATCCCGCACCGCGCGGGTACTTAGGGAGGCCAGGTCGGAGCCTGACTCGGGTTCGCTGTATCCCTGGCACCACTGCACTTCGCCCCGGGCCACGGGCTGGAGGTGGGCCTGCTTCTGCTCCTCGGTGCCGTGGATCATCAGGGTGGGCCCCAGCATCCGTACGCCGAATATGTCGCGGCCCGGGGCGCGCATGTAGGCCAGTTCCTCGTTGTAGATGGCCGAACGGACGGGGGATGCGTCCTGGCCGCCGTACTCGTTGGGCCAGTGCATGGTCAGCCAGCCATTCTGGGCCATCTTGCGGCGCATGTCCCGGGTCAGTTCCCAGTTCCACTCTTCGGGCCACCGGCCGCCGCCCTCCCAGTCGGGAGGCAGTTCCCGCTGCACAAAGTCGCGCAACTCCTGGCGAAAGGCGTCGTCTTCGGTCGTAAACCTAAAATCCACGGTAGTAACCTCCTCGACTATCGGAGGATGCTGGCCTACGGGGCCAGGCTCGGAATGTGATAAACCCGCCGAAAGACCGGCGGCCGTTTGCGGTTACAGGTCAACCACGGGGTAGGAGGTAGCGCGGACGATACCATTGATGGTGTGCACCTTCTCCGTTACCAGGAGGCCCACCTGGGTAAAGTCCTCCACGTTGATGACCGCAATAACGTCGAAGGGTCCCGTTACCACGTCCGCCGAGTCGATGCCTTCCACCGAGCGCAGCGACGTTACCACTTCGCGGGTGGTCCCAATTGCGGTCTCTACCAGCAGATAAGCCTTGATTGCCATGTGCTACCTCTCCGAAACGTCTATTTGATCGTCCGGCTAATTCTAAGGCGGGCCCAAGGTAGTGTCAATTAAGCCGGGCAGCCGCAGTACCTCTGACCGCACTGGTGCAAATCCCCCCTGAATGGAGGATAATTGAGCAAACACCGAAGGAGCGACAGGTATGGTTTCCAAGCCCCGACTGGTAACTGCCGAGGAACTGCTGGACATGCCCGACGACGGGCATCGGTATGAACTGGTGAGAGGAGAGTTGCGGAAGATGGCGCCAGCAGGAGCTAGACACGGCAGGTCGGCCGGCAAGGTTGCCAGGCCGCTCATGAATCACGTAGCCACCAACGACCTGGGGGAAGTTTATATAGCTGAAGCAGGATTCCTGCTGACTTCCGACCCTGACCAAGTTCGTGTGCCGGACGTTGCATTCGTGCGCCGGGAGCGATTTGATGAGGTGGGTGATATTGACGGCTTTTTCCCCGGCCCGCCCGACCTGGCCGTTGAAGTTATTTCTCCCAATGACCGCTATACCGAAGTTGCCGAGAAGGTGGAAGACTGGTTGAACGCCGGGACCCGGATGGTAATTGTGGTTGATTCCCGCCGCCGGGTAGCCGCCGTACACCTTCCTGGCACGGAACCGATTACGCTGACTGAGCAGGACACGCTGGACGGCGGAGACGTTGTCCCGGGCTGGAACATGCCGGTAGCCGATATCTTCGCCTAACCCATTGTTAACTTTGATGAATTACGCCTGTCTGTGAATACCGAACAGAAAAGCGCCATGAAACTGCTGGCCCGGGGAGCCCCGGAACTGGGGCTGACCCTGGACGATGCCCAGCTGGCGCAGTTCGAGACTTACTACCGCGAACTGGCCGACTGGAACGGCCGCATGAACCTCACCAGTGTCATTGAATATGACGAGGTGCAGGTTAAGCACTTCCTGGACTCCCTGACTGTGCTGCCGGCCCTGGGCGTCCCGCTGCCCCGGGACGCCCGGGTGGTCGACGTGGGCGCCGGCGCCGGTTTCCCCGGCCTGCCTCTGAAGCTCAGTTGCCCCGGCATTAGCCTGGCCCTGGTAGAGTCCACCGGCAAGAAGGCCAACTTCCTGCGCCAGGTGGTCGACGCCCTGGAGTTGGCCGGCGTCGAAGTTTATACGGGCCGGGCCGAGGAAGTGGCCCGCCGTCCGGAATTGAGGGACGGCGGCGACCTGGTCCTGGCCCGTGGCCTGGCCCGCTTGCCCACGCTGCTGGAGTACACCCTGCCCCTAACTTGCTTGGGCGGCTTGGTGGCGGCCTGGAAACATGGCGGCGACGGGTTGAGGGCTGAGTTGGATTCGGCGCGGAATGCGTTGCAGGTGCTGGGCGGCCGGGTAAGGTCCATCTACCCCGTCAAAGCGACCGGACTTGAAGACAACCGGGTTGTGGTGGTGATAGAGAAATTAAAGGAAACGGCAGAAGAGTACCCGCGAAGGAACGGGGTGCCCAGGAAGCAGCCCCTGTAGCCTTCGTGGCGCTCCGTATTTATTGGTGGATAACTCAAGGGAGGAACAACAATGGCAGTAATGGTAACCGGTGGCAACGGGCTTATCGGCTCCCGCATTATTCGCAAGCTGCAGGAACGGGGCGAGGAGGTGATGTCCTTTGACCTGGCCCCGCCCCGGACTAACCTGCCCCTGCACCGCCACCTGGCTGACGTTCCCTTCTACCGGGGCGATATCACCCAGATTCCGCACCTGCTGGAGGCGGTGAACCTCCACGGTGTTGATCGCATCATTCACATGGCGGCCCTGCTGCCTCCCGATACCGAGGACCGGCCCCACTTCGGCATGCAGGTCAACATCGTGGGCACCAACAACGTCTTTGAGGTGGCCCGGTGGACCAGCGTGGAACGGGTGGTATACGCCAGTTCCATTGCGGTGTACGGAGTGCAGGAAACCTTCGGGGAGCGGCCTTTGGTGGAGGACGACCTGACCGCGCCCATCAATGTCTACGGCATGACCAAGGCGGCCAACGATTTCTCAGCCTGGAAATACCGGGACCGGTATGGGCTGGACCTGCGGGGCATACGCATTGGCACCGTCTTCGGCCACGGCCGCACCACCGGCATGACGGGGATGATCGGCGGGCTGATGGTTTCCCTGCCGTCCCTGGGACGGCCGGTGGCAATGCCCTTCAGCCCCGACGAAGCGTCGCCCATGATTCACGCCGAGGACGCTGCTGAAGTTTTCGTGCAGGTGGCTCTGTCCGACTCTCTGAACCACCCCGTTTACCTGACCGGCGGCCACCTGGCCACCATTGGCGACATGGCCGACATGGTGCGCCGCTTCATTCCGGACGCTCAGATAACCACCGGCCAGCAGGCCGTCCCCCACGTTTACCTCGTGGACAACAGCCGAATGCTGGCCGACGTGGGCTACGAAATGGCCCCCCTGGAAGTGCGGGTGCTGGAACACATCAACGACGCGCGGGAAGAGGCGGGGCTGGAGGCGATTGAGGGGTAGGGGAGACTGTCACCCTCGCAACGCCATGATAGAATTACCCATCAAGTTCAACTCTACAAAATCTGATCAGGAGTGATTCCCATGACCACTCCGGCCCGCGTGTCCAGGAATACCAACCGGGATGGGGTCAGTAAGTCCTCCTACCAACTCCCGGATCCTCCGGAAAAACGCCCTGAGGACAGAATGACCAGTTCCCGCCAACTAGCTCCCACTGGCAACATGCATTCCTTGATCATGCACCTGGGGAACCAAGAAACAACTATAGTAGTGGGCGACATGCCTTTGACGGCAGCGCCCCGGTTGGGCAGCAGACAGCGGCGCTACCCGGACCTGCTGGTAGCCTTCGACGTAAAACCGGAGTTATTCACGGAGAACCGGGGTTACATCGTGTCGGAGCAGGGCAAGCCTCCCGACTTGGTCCTGGAATTTGCGTCTCTCAGCACACGAGCCAACGACAACGGGGAGAAGCGAGAGTTCTACGCTGCCCTGGGTGTCCTGGAGTATTGGCGGTTCGACGAAGCGGATGACAGGGAATCGGTGCGTTTGTCAGGGGAGAGGTTGGTGGATGGAGCATATCTGCCACTGCCTATAGTTGAGGCCGCAGAAGGGATACTGGAGGGCTACAGCCCGGCCTTGAACCTGTGTCTGCGGCGGGAAGAAGACAACCTGCGGTTTTACGACAGAGACCGAGAACGCTATCTGCCGACGATAGCCGACGAACGCGCCAGGGCCGCCGCCGCGGAACAGCAAGCCCAAGAGTACCTTCAACGCCAACAGGAACTGGAAGCCCTGCTCCGCGAACGCGGCATTGACTATAACTGACCCCCCTTCAAGACCACCTCGAGCGGCGGTAAAGAAGGTAGGCAGACCCGTAGCCACCCCCTACTCCACCTCCCGCGCCTGCCCGCCCAGTTGCCGAATCTTCCCGTTGAACACACCGGTGGCCAGGGAGAACAGTACCACCGCCGCGCCGCCCAGGGCCACGGCAAAGGGCGCGCCAATCCAGGAAACGCTGGCCAGTGCCCCGGCCTGAAGGCCGCCCAGGGGCATTATGCTGTAGGTCATGCCGTAGAAGCCCATCACTCGCCCCCGCACGTTGTCCGGCACCAGCACCTGCAGTGAACTCTGGATGGAAATCATGTACACGGAGTTGCTGCAGCCCAGGATCACCATCAATGCCAGCGCCAGGGGGAAGTTGCCAAGGAACTGGGAGGTTACGCCAAAGGCGATGATTCCCAGTCCGAAGACAATGGCCCCGCCCACTATGGCCGGTCCCCGCCGCTCGATGCCCCCCTTTGCTCCCAGCCAGATGGTGGTCGTCAATGCGCCGACACCGCCCACGCCCAGCAGAATGCCCTGACCCCGCGCGCCCACTTCTAGGACGTCCACCGCGAAGACGGGCATCAGCAGCACGTAGGCCATGCCGAAGAAGCTGTTGAAAAAGGTCATGCCTATCAGGAAGGCGAATATGCTGTTCTTCCCGATGAAGGTCATGCCCTCCCAAAGGGCCAGGGCTGGATTTCGGGGAGCGCCTTGGGGTATGGGCGGAATGCGCAGGAAGATCATTACCCCGGCCATGATGAAGAACCCGACGGCGGAAACAACCAGGGCCGTGCCGGTGTTGACCAGGTCTATGATGAAACCGGCAATGGCCGGGGCGACGATGCGGGTGCCCTGCCAAATGGTGGAGTTGAGGGCCACGGCGCTGGTCATGGCGGAGCGTTCAATGAGGTGGGGATAGAGGGCCTGCCGGGCCGGGGTGTCGAAGGCCTCGGCCGCGCCGGCCAGGAAGGCAATCACCAGTATGTGCCAGACCTCCACCACACCAAGCAGCGTCAACAGGCCCAGGACCAGGATGAACAAACCCGTACTGCCCTGGGTGCCGAACACCAGGATGCGCTTGTCCAGCCGGTCGGCGAAGACGCCGCCCACCAGGTTGAAGACGATGCCGGGGATGGCGTTGGCAGCCAGGGCGTAACCCAGGTAGAGGGGGGATCCGGTTAGCTCGTACACCAGCCAGCTCTGGGCCACCCGGAACATCTGGAAGCCGGTGACGGCGCAGAGCATGCCGGTCCAGTAGGCGCGGAAGGCGGGGTAGCGGAAAGCCGGGGGGACGCGACTGCCTCGGCTGCCGGGCCCCTGGCTAACGGTTGGCGTTCGTTGCAAACGTTCCTTTATTGTCTCTTCCACGAAGATGCACGAAGTTACGCGAAGGCTGGGGCATTCCTCCCTTCGCGATTCTCCGTGTTACTTCGTGAATTACATTTCTTGGGCTACTTGTGGAAGCGGGGCAGGATTTCCCGGCCCATGATTTCAAGCTGCTCCACTGACTCTTCTCCGGCGCACAGGGGCCGCACCACGAACTTGGAGGCGCCAGCGTCGACGTATCGCTGGATTACCTCGGTCACCTCGTCAACGTCGCCCAGGGCGCTGTACTCGGTAAAGTTCACCTCGGGCCGGTGGCGGGTAACATACTGGTGAGTCTGGGCGATTGCCTTGTCCCGGTCGGGGCAGATGTAGTAGCCCAGTAGCATGCCTATATGGTCTTCCTCGATCTCCCGTTCATACTTGGCCGCCGTTTCAAAGACGATGTCACGGCCGTTGCTGATTTCCTGGGTGGTGGCGCCGGAGACCAGCCAGCCATCCCCGACCCGGCCAACGCGGCGGGCGGCGGCAGGACTGCGCCCTCCAATCCACACCGGCGGCGAGGGTTTGAAGCAGGTCTTGGGTGTAATGCTCACGTTGTGACAGTTGAAGAACCGCCCCTCATGGGTAACGTTGTCCTCTTCCCACAGGCGGCGCATCAGGGTGATGGCCTCGTCGGTGCGGGGGCTGCGGTCCTCCTTGGGGACGCCGCAGGCCTCGTACTCCTCGATTTCCTCGCCGCCCAGGCCCACGGCGGGGAAGCAGCGGCCCTGGGACAGGAAGTCGAGAGTGGCAATTTGCTTGGCCAGGACCACGGGATTGCGCAGGGGCAGGGCCAGGACGCTGGTGCCGAACTTCATGCGGTCGGACCAGGCTGCCACCATGGAAAGGGCCACCATGGGCTCAAGGCTGAACCGGTCGCTCACGATGCGGTCACTGAGCCAGATAGAGTCGTAGCCGTACTTGTCACCCAGTTCCACCAGGTGGCGCAGGAAGTTGGGGTCGTCGCCCCCCTGCCCATAGGCGCCGGGCACATATCCAATGGCAACGCTCATAGTCCCTCCCCGGGGTTGGCCGATTTGAACAATTCTAGCACACGGGTTGTGTTAATCCACGAATGGGCACGAATAATCACGAACGGCGGCTAAATCGGGCTATTCCATTAGCGAATAGTTTGGACATTAATGGACAAAGTTAACCTTCGTGGCTCTTCGCGATAGTTCGTGGATAATCAGATGTTGGGTGCCGCCGGATGCCGCGTGTGCCACCCCGTTCGCACCTGGTATTCCCGGGCTATTGCCAGGCAGAGGTTTTCGTCGTAGGCGCGGGACATGAACTGGATGCCGGTGGGCAGGCCGTCGTCGTCGAAGCCGCTGGGCACGGAAATGGAGGGGAGGCCGCACCCGTTGCCGATGCTGCCCATCAGGTCGCCGGCGCCAGCGGAGGTCATGGAGCGGCTGCGGAACTCCTGGTCGATGGGTGTTGCGGTGTTCCGGGCCGTCGGCGCGGCGATGGCATCGTATCCGGCCATTACCTCATCCACTTGCTTTGCCATCACGCCCCGCAGGCGCAGGGCCTTGATGTAGTCGGTGGCCAGGACGGCGGGACGGGCGTAGGGACTGCGGCCATGCCATCCGGGGGCGGACAGTTCCCGCGGGCCGCCCTCGGCCAGGAAGTCCTCAAAGGCGCTGGCCGACTCAACCATCAGGATGACCGACGTTATCTCCACGTTGGGAAACTCGCGAAACTCCATTTCCTCCACGTCGGCTACGTCTCTCAAGACCTCGATGGCCGCTTCGAAGTTTTCCTTTACCGCATCCGCTGCCTCGTCCAGGATGCCCCTGGGCACCCCGATGCGGTAGCGGCGGCCGGGGTTGAAATTCGGGTTGTAGATGAAGGGTTCGGGGTGGGTTGAGCCGTCCAGCGGGTCGGTCCCGGCAATGGCTTCCAGGACAATGCCGCAGTCGTCGGCAGTGAGGCAGAGGGGTCCCAGTTTGTCCAATGTCCAGCACAGGGCCATGGCCCCGTGGCGGCTGACTCGGCCGTAGGTCGGGCGCAGGCCAGCCAGCCCGCAATTGTTGGCGGGCCTCAGGATGGAACCCCAGGTCTCCGAGCCGATGGCAAAGGGCACCAGTCCCGCGGCCACCGACGCCCCAGAACCGCTGGAGGAACCGCCGGTCCAGCGGCCCTTGTCCCAGGGATTTTTGGGCGGGCCGGTAAGGGAGGCGTCGGGGTGGATGTAACCCATGCCGCCGGCCAGTTCAATCATGGCCAGCTTGCCAGCCAGGGGAGCGCCGGCCGCTTCCAGCCGGGTAACCACGGTGGCATCGTGGTCGAACTGCTGGTCCTTGAAGGGGGTTGCGCCCCAGGTGGTGGGGATGCCGCCGCCCGTGGCCAGCAGGTCCTTGGCGCCCCAGGGGATGCCGTGCAGCAGGCCCCGGTTGCGTCCTGCCCCAACATCGGATTCGGCCTGCCTGGCAGTGGCCAGAGCGCGGTCGGCGGTGAGGGTTACGAGGGCGTTGTAGTGGGGACCAAATTCTTCCAGCCGGTCGAGGAAGGACAGGGTCAATTCGACGGGAGAGACTTCCCTGCCGGCAATGAGGCCGGCCAGTTCCCGGATGGGTTTGAAGGTGAAGGAGTCGGCCATGCTAATTCCCCCGGAAAGGTCTGAAGTTGGAGAAGGGTTCCACGTCGTTGGTCAGCCTGTACTCGCGGATGGGACGGAAGACTTCGCGCTGACCGACTATGGCCGTGCGTACGCTGTCCAGCTGTTCATCGGTCAGCAGGTGGCCGTACTTTTCCTTGATGATAGCGAAGAGGAGGTCCGGTTCCAGGGAATTGTCGGCGTTGGTGGTCATGGGGCCTCCGGGGGTTAAGGTTTTTTGATGCCAACCAATGCTATAGCCGCAAATAGGGGCGAGGGGATTGTACTTAAGCACTAAACCAACTTCATTCTAGCAAGAATCACCTACGTCTGTAGTACGGGTACTGGAATCATCCGCAGAGAAGGACTGTTGCCATTCGGTTTCGAACAGGATGAAAGAGAATTCAGGTGCGGCATTGTTCTTGCCCAATGCGAGGCATGACCGGTGTATCACGGTCTGCTCACGGGGCAAGGAATGCCGGAATCGAAGGGCTGTTTCTCAGGTGAATACCTTGCGGCGGAAGGAAGCCACCAGGATGAACAGGCCGGTGGCCACCAGGGTCATGGCCGGGCCGGCGGGCAGGTTGAAGTGGAAGGACAGGTAGAGTCCGGTGACCGAGGCCGCCGACCCCAGCGCCGCCGCCGTCAGCATGATGGTGACAAAGCGCCGGACCAGCAGGTAGGCCGTGGCGGCGGGTATCACCAGCATCGCCATGACCAGGATGACACCGGCCGCCTGGATGCCGATCACGATGACCAGGGCCAGCAGGGCCAGCAGGACATAGTCCACCACGCTGGTGCGCATGCCGATGACCTGGGAGCCCACCGGGTCAAAGCTGGTGAAGAGCAGCCAGTGGTGAAAGACGAACAGCCCCAGAATGACCAGGGCGGTGA
>DAOUHR010000072.1:0-31830 GCA_034428635.1 Dehalococcoidia bacterium | reverse complement strand
TCCCTTTGTGGACGTAGCCCGCGTTGAGGCCGACTCTGAGTACGCGGGGGACTATGTGGTTAATCCGGTAAATCAGTTCAACCGTGGGGAGCGCGCCATCCGCAGTCCTGTCACCGCTGGGTTGACCGGGGCCCTCTTTGTGGCAGTAATTGGGAATCTGGACGGGACCATTCAGCTGGTGCAGGGCGTGTGGGGAAAGGTGACCGGCGCCAGTGCCAACGTGTTGCCCTTCGACTTCTGGCGGAGTAGCCGTATGCTCCCAAACTCGGAGAGCGTGGAGGCGAATCCGTTTGCCTTCTGGCTTTGGGGCACGGCAGGATCGCAACCCGAAGTTTCCTGGCACATAACGGAGTTCCCATTTTTCAGTTTCCTGTTTGCGGATCTGCACGCACACATGATAGCCATTCCCTTCACCATCCTGGTGATCGGGTTAAGCCTGAATTTCGCGGCCGGCTTTCGGCGCCTGGGCTGGGCCTGGGATGGAGTTGCGCTGCTAGCGCTGGGCGTCGCGCTGGGGTCTCTGTGGTTGATTAACAGTTGGGACTACCCCAGTTTCCTGCTGCTGGCCTTGGCTATGGCGGCAATAGCGGCCTATAGCGCGTGGGATTTGCTGAAACTCCGGGTCACGTGGGGAATGGGGCTGTCTGTGATTCTTGTGGCCGTAAGCCTGGTGGCATTCCTGCCCTTTCACCAGTCGGTGGAGACTTTCGGCACTGGGCTGGAGGTTACCAGGTGGAGGACACCCCTGGTCAACTTCCTCGGAATTCACGGCCTTTTCCTCGTCGTCATTGGCGTGTTCCTCGCATGGCAGGCCCGGCGCCCTTTGTTCGTAATAGTGGGAGAAAGCCTGCGGCTGCGGTACCTGGACGTAGCCACTGAAACCGACGCTTACCGGCAGAGTTTCCAGCGATGGCTTAGGGTCTTCTTCTGGATGGGAGTCGCCCTGACGACGCTGTTCGCGGCTGCTGGGTACTTCACTGTAGCGGTGATGATGGTCTTCCTGACGCTGACCTGCCTGGTGGCCTGGGATTCCGTGACCGGTCGTGAGCGGGGCCAGTTGTACGGGATCTTTCCCCTGGTTTTGACGGCGCTGGCCCTGGGCCTGATTATCGGCGTCGACCTGGTGCGAGTGGAAGACGACATTGGCCGGATGAATACCCTGTTCAAGTATTACCTGGAGGCCTGGGTGCTCCTGGCGCTGGCCTCCGCCTTCTTCTTGTGGCGAATGTGGTACGACAACCGGTTCCGCCCCATACCCTTTGACGTGGTACACCTGGTCTGGTTCGGCATTGTGGTGTCGCTGATTATGTTCAGTCTGGTCTACACTTTGCTGGGCACCCAGGCCCGCCTGGCTGACAGGTTTAATCCTCTGCCGCCAACCCTGGACGGGACGGCGTACATGGAGCAGGCGGTACACTGGGAGGAGGAGCAGCCCATAGAGTTGAAATGGGACCGGGAGGCCTTGAATTGGCTGCAGGACAACGTGGAAGGTTCGCCGGTCATACTGGAGGCCCATACGGAACAATACCGCTGGGGAGGCAGGATGGCCAACTATACGGGCCTGCCCACGGTGCTGGGGTGGCCGTGGCACCAGATTCAGCAGCGGGGTCCCTACGGCACGGAAGTACACAGCAGGGCCGCGGATATTCAGCTGATTTACACCACAAATGACCTGGCCGAAGCCAAAGCGGCGCTGGACAATTACAGGGTGAGGTACGTGGTAGTGGGCGACCTGGAGCGAATATTCTATCCAGGGGAGGGATTGGGCAAGTTTGATATAATGGCGCAGCTTGGAGCTGCCGCAAAAGTGTTCGACAACGGGCATACTTCCATCTACCTTATCGACCCGCAAGTCGTATTCGCCAACTGACACTCAGAGCTTCAAATCAGAGCATTTCAGCAGCAACTACCGCGAGGAGCAGGCATGGACGAGAGTACCCTGATTATTGTGGCCTTCGTAAAGGACTTGATGATTATTGTTTCGCTGGCAATCCTTATCGTCGTGCTGGTTGCCCTGGCTATCGCGGCATTCAATTTGATAGGACCAATAAAGTCTTTGCAGAAGACGGCGAAGAACGTGGAGGAGGCTTCAGGCCTGGTGCTGAACACGACCAAGGACGTTTCCAGGGCATTCAGCTTTTTCGGAAGTTTGAACAATGTCCTGGACCGTGTGCGCGAGCGCCTGCGCCGTGATCAGGAACGGTAAGGTGACTGTCGGGGAGAAGGCTGTTAGTTTCCTGGGCTCTGCTGCCAGCGGGGATAAGAGCCGAAGACCTTCAATTCGCTGACCTGGGTCTCAAGCGCCCCGAGGGCCTCTTGCACCAAGCCGCTCTCCCGGTGTCCTTCGCAGTCCACCAGGAAATTGTAACGGCCAAGGGATTCCTTGGTGGGGCGGGATTCTATTTTCACCAGGTTAATGTTTCGACTGGCGAAAACTCCCAGCGCGCTGTAAAGGGAACCCGGTGCATCCTGGTCGAAGGTGAAACAAAGGGAAGTCTTGTCGGTGCCGGTTGGCTCGTGGTCCTTCCACCCCAGTAGCACAAAACGGGTTACATTGTTGGTAACGTCCTGTATGCCGCGCCCAATAATTTCGGCCCCGTAAAGTTCGGCTGCCCTCTGCGGGGCAATGGCCGCCGCAGTGGTTGCGCTTTCCATCATGTCATTGACGGCGGCGGAATTGCTGAGAGAAGCGATCGGATCGGCGTTGGGGAAGTTGTCCTCCAGGAAATGGCGGCACTGGGCCAGTGACTGGGGATGGGAATAGATGATTCGTACGTGTTCCGGTTGGGCCCCGGGCTTCATCATCAGGCAGTGCTGAATGGGAAGAACAACCTCGTGAAAAATGGAAAGGTCGGTTTCGTTGATCAGGTAGTCCAGCGTGTAGACCACCGAACCTTCGATGCTGTTCTCGATGGGGACTATGCCTTCATCTGTCAGGCCATCAGAAACGGCGCGGCACACCGCCGGTATAGTCGGGAAAGGGACCAGTTCAGCCTGAGCGTCGTAGAGAATAGCCGCCTCTTCGCTGTAGGTGCCGGCCGGACCCAAATATGACAGACGTTTCACCATCACCAAATTCCAGTCAGTTTTTCGTAGAAATTGCTTTCTTCTTCAGACGTGGTTACCGCAAACATCTCGTCGTAAGCCTCAATGACCAAATCTGAGAAGGGCGTCATTGGCTTGCCGTCTCGCACCACAACACAGGGGAAGCTCTTGGCAAGAGGATTGTTGTCGTTGCTTTCGGTCGTCGCCTTGCCGATGCCCAAGTCCACCAGGCTCTTGCCCACCGCCGTAGCGTCATCCGGGATGGTCAAACTCACCAGGAAAGTGTTGGGGTCCCCGAGGGTGGACAGGTGGTTGAAGCTGCTTTCCACTATTGTACGTTCCAGGATGTCCAGTACCAAGTGCCTTGAGTTTACCACGGAGTCCACGCCAAGAATCCGGAACACGGTGTGATTCTTGGTGTCTTTGATGGTGGCGACGGTGCGGCCAACGGAAAAACCATGCTTGGCCATTTGGCAGACAACCAGGTTAGTCTCATCTTTATCGGTGACTGCAACCACGGTATCGGCGCGGGTGATGCCCGCCCTTCGCAAGTCTACCAGGTCCGTGCCGTCCCCGTGCATGACGATGCTGCCCAGGTCGTCCCACAAAAGCTGGCAGCGGGAATGGTTCTTTTCCAGAACGACCACTTCGTGCTGGGCCACCATCAGCAACTTGGCCAGGTGGTAACCGATATCGCTGCAGCCTACGATAATGACAAACATGGGTGGAACCTCTACTGATTCAGGAGTTCTAAGGCGGAACCAAGAAAGTCTTGGCCGCCATTCAGTACGTGCATGCCTAGTGGTTCATAGAAATCCTGAAGCTGAGGGTCGGACAGGAGGCACATTGTTCTGGGTATATTGTAGATTTCCGATGCTATCTGGCAAAGCAGAAGGTTCTTGTGGTCGTCCTCTGACAGGGAATAAAAAGCCTCGGCAGAGCCAATGTTTCCCTGCACCAGAAAGTCCTGCATCAGGGGATCGGCAATCCAGACGGAGTTTATACTGGTCTGCCTTCCAATTATTGCCAGGCGGTCTGCATCAGGATCCATCACGGTTACATGGTGTCCGTCCTGGACCAGGACCGGAACCAGGCCGTTAGCCAGGCGCGTACACCCGTATATGAGTACGTTCATCGGGTCAGTCCTGTGCGCTGGCGGCCTGGGGTACGGGTTCCCGGGACACAACCACCTGGCAATGTGCGTTTTTGAGGACAAAATCGGTGGTGCTGCCGGCGGCCACTGGCGCCGGAGTCCTGCGGTAGGGGGCGCCCAAAACAAGCAAATCAACCATGCGGGTCCTTGCCTCAAGGACTATGGCCGGTCCTGCGTTCCTCGCGGCTATCATGCCAGCGGTGACGCGGCAGCGCTCGGATTCGGCTATCTTCTCGATCTGCCGGAGGATTTCTTCCCCCTCCTGAACATTGCCACGTCCACTGAGCGATTCCACGGAAAACTCCATGGGTATTTCGAACACATAAATGGCCAGCAGTTCGGCACGCGACTGGCGGGCATAGCGGCAGGACCACTGGAACGCGCGTTTGCTGGCCGGAGTTCCGTTAACCGGCGTCAGGATGCGGTATCTTGGCCTTCGCAACATTCGTAGTCAGCCTAAGACATCTGCTCGGCGCCCACAGGTGAAGGATCATGGGCATCGGCCGTGAAGACCCTGGCCACCAGGGCGCTGGGACCTGCTACCAAGAGAACGTCGCCAGGTGCGATGGTCTCATCCCTTGAAGGGTTTAGAATCAACCGGCGGCCGCGGCGGAGGCCAATTACCGTGAGTGAGTCATCGGACTGATTGCTGGCTAAGCCCGCCTCGCCCACCGTTTTCCTGACCATGTAGGTGCGCGGGCGTACCTTGCTGATACCCAGGTTGTTCAGGACTTCCATGTAGTCCAATACGGCAGGATTGATTTCGAGGTGGGCCAACCGTTTGGCGCTTTCTTCTTCGGGGTACACCACTTTTCCGACGCCAACCCGGCTTAGGGCGGCGCCGTGTAGTTCGGTGGACGCACGAGCTACGATCATGGAAATGCCCATGTCCCGTAGAAGCATGGCGACGAGAATGCTGGCCTCGACGTTTTCATCGCCCAGGGCCAGGAACACTGCGTCGTATTCATGAATGCCCAGTCTGTTGAGGGCCTGGTCGTCGGTGGCGTCCGCAGATACCGCGTAGGTCACCTTCCCCAGCATGCTTTGCACTTTTTCTTCGTTGCGGTCAATTACCAGAACGTCGTGGCCCACCTGGTAAAGCTCGGTGGCCACGCCCATGCCAAAGCGCCCCAATCCTATCACGCAGATGCGCTTGTTCATTTGCCCTTCTCCTTCACCCTATTCTAACTGGTTCCCGGGCATAACGGTACAGCGTCTTATCTTCGGGAGCCAAAGTCAGCGCCAGTGTTAGCGGTCCGATCCGTCCCACAAACATGGCCGCGACGAATATGAGCTGACCCACAATGCCCAGCTGGGGGACGATGCCGGTAGATGAGCCGTTGGTGGCGAAGGCGGAAACAGTATCGAAGAAGAGGTCAAGGAATGCCAGGTCGCCTGCCCTGAGGGAGTCGGCCTCCGTGATAGTCAGTATAGGAACAGTAACAACAATAAAAACCATGGCAAGGGCCGCAACGGTTAGGGCTCGAAAGACCTGCGGCTGCGGTATCTCGCGGCCGAAGGCCTCTGCCTGCTGGCGGGCTCGTATGGACGAGAAAACCGCTACGAACAATACCATCAATGTATTTATCTTAATTCCACCGGCTACAGAACCGGATGCTCCCCCTATGAGCATAAGAAAGGTGAAGACCAGCTTTGTGAAGTCCTCGGCGACCCCGAAATCTGCAATGATGAAGCCGGCGGTTCTACCGCTGACGGAGTGAAAAACGGCTTCTCCCAGCTGCTGCCCAATGCCGTTGCCCTCCTGACTGCCGGAGGTAACATAGCCAGCCAGAAAATAGGCCAAAAATCCAATGCCCCACAGCAAAGCGCTCCCGAGAATCACCAGCTTGGTATCCACAGATAAGCGGACAACACGTCTCTTCTTCCAAACGTCGACCAGCACCGGCCAGCCAATGCCGCCAACCATGATCAGCAAGACCATGACCGCCTGGATAATCCACTGGTTGTCCAGGATCGCCAGAGAGCGGGAGTCTGAGAGTTCAGGCAGTATGGAAAAGCCGGCGTTGTTGAATGAAGAGACGGACAGGAACACCGACTGCCACAGGGAATCGACGATGCCGAATCCGGTAATTTCCTGGATTCGGGGGAAGAGGATCAAGGCTCCGACTACGTAAACGAGGAACACGACGGTCACGATGTTGCGGGTTAACTTTCCCAGTCCTCCCAGGTTCTTTTGATCCTCGCCCAGTGTTTCCTGGAGCACTACCTGATGTGAAATGCTGGTCTTCTGCCGCCATATCAGTTCCAGCACGAAAGTGGCGCCAGCCATGAAGCCCAGGCCACCGACCAGCATCAGGATGAAGATCACGGCCTGGCCGAAATAACTCCAGTGCTGGGAAGTGCTTACCGCGGTGTGGCCGGTAACGGTAACGGCCGAAGTCGCCGTAAAAAGGGCCACAATAAAAGAGGTGGTACGGCCCTCAGAATCGGAAAAGGGCAGCGCCAGAAGCAAAGTTCCCAGGGCGATGAGGCCAACAAATCCGTAAAGGAGCACGAAGGAGGGCGTGAATATGCGTCTGCGCCGCCGAAGCGACGGCTCGTAGAGTGTCCTGGGCTCCAACTCGGAAGCCCTGGGTACTCGGATTATGGTGTCGTAGGGTTCTCTGGGAGGGTTCGGACTCACCTGAATTCCCCACACAGCCGGTGGATTAGCTGCATAGCGTCTGCCTCACTGCTTATCATCCTGCCGGTCGCGCTGCGCGAAGAGTCGGTCTGATTCTAGGTTGAGACTATGGGAGTGTCAATTGGGAGTGATGCAGCATTCTCGAGATCTAGCGAAACGAGGCGAAGGACTGCCCAAGTGCGAGTGATGTAGGCTGATGAAGGTGACGCAGCCGCCAAACAGATTGGCCGAAAACTCCTGGCGCTACCTGGGGCAAGCCGCCGATTCCGGCAGTATGACAAGGCGACCAGGCCCGGCGACGGGCCTGTTTCTGTGCTAATATATGTGCTAGCCGCTCGACCCGAGGTGACAACACATGACCTCCGCGCCCCGACAGGTAGAACTCCGGTTCAATCCGGTGGAAATTGACCGGAAGTGGCAGGAACGGTGGGCCAAGGACAACCTGTACCACGTGGACGACAATGACTCCCGTCCCAAGTGGTACGACCTTACCATGTACCCCTATCCCTCGGGAGACCTGCACATCGGGCACTGGTATGCCATGGCCCCGTCGGACTGCCACGCCCGCTTTCGGCGGATGCAGGGTTACAACGTGCTGCACCCCATCGGCTTTGACGCCTTTGGCCTTCCGGCGGAAAATGCGGCCATCAGCCGGGGTATTCACCCCTATAGCTGGACCATGAGCAACATCGAGAATATGCGGGAGCAACTGCGTTCCATTGGGGCGATTTACGATTGGGACAGGGAGGTTATCTGCTGCCTACCTGAATATTACCGCTGGAACCAGTGGTTTTTCCTGAAATTCCTGGAACACGGACTGGCCTATCGGGCCAAGGCGCCGGTTGTATGGTGCCCTTCCTGCCAGACCGTACTGGCCAACGAACAGGTGCTCAACGGGAGTTGTGAGCGTTGCAACACGGTAGTCACCCGCCGTGACCTGGAGCAGTGGTTCCTGAAGATCACGGATTACGCCGACGAACTGCTCGACTTCAGCGGTCTGGTGGACTGGCCAGAGAAAATCCTGATGATGCAGCGAAACTGGATTGGCCGCAGCGAGGGCGTGGAAATCAGTTTCGATATTTCCCACATCGGGCTGGAAGAAAAGGAGATTCGCACCTTTACCACCCGCATTGACACCATATTCGGCGTTACCTTTATGGTGCTGGCTCCGGAGCATTCCCTGGTGGCCCAGTTGACTACCGAGGATCAGCGGGAGCAGGTAGAAGCCTACGTCAACGAGGCTCGCCAAACTTCTGAAATTGAGCGACTGTCTACGGAAAAGGAAAAGACGGGAGTTCCCCTGGGCACCTACGCCGTCAACCGCCTGAACGGTGAGCGGATACCTATCTACACTGCTGACTATGTTCTCACAACCTATGGAACCGGCGCTGTAATGGGTGTTCCGGCCCATGACGAACGGGACTATATGTTCGCCAGGAAGTACGGCCTGCCGGTGCGCATGGTTATTGCCCCCCTGGAGTGGGACGGCAAGGAACCTGCCGAAGCCCATATCGGTCCTGGGTTTATGACCAACTCGGCAAAGTACGATGGCATGACAGACGATGAAGGCAAGGCGGCCATCGCTGAAGACGTAGAGAAAAGCGGTTGGGGTCACCGGACTAGGTCCTACCGCCTTCGTGACTGGCTCATATCCAGGCAGCGGTACTGGGGGACGCCCATACCCGTAGTCTACTGCGATGTTTGCGGCCCGGTTCCGGTTCCCGAAGACCAGTTGCCGGTCTTGCTGCCCGAGGACGCCGAGTTCAAACCGACCGGCGAGTCCCCGCTGGTGGGTCACGAGGCCTTCCGAAACACCGTTTGTCCCCGCTGCGGCGGCAGGGCGCTACGGGAAACTGATACCATGGACACCTTTGTCGATTCGTCCTGGTACATGCTCCGCTATGCCAGCCCCAAATTTGATGGCGGTGCTTTCGATCCGGATGTGCTCAAGCACTGGCTGCCGGCGGACCAGTACACGGGTGGCGCCGAGCATGCGGTCATGCATCTGCTATATTCCCGCTTTTTCATCAAGGCCATGCGGGATATTGGCATGGTGGACTTTGACGAGCCCTTCCTGCGTCTCTTCAACCAGGGCGTAATTCTGGGGTCCGACCACGAAAAAATGAGCAAGAGCCGGGGCAATGTCGTGAATCCGGACGACGTGGTGGGCGTAATGGGCGCCGACGCCGTCCGCTGCTTCCTGATGTTCATCGGGCCCTGGGACCAGGGTGGCCCCTGGAGCGATGTAGGGATAAACGGTGTGGCCCGCTGGCTGAATCGGGTGTGGGCGCTGGTCGAACGCAATCCGGATGATCTGGCCACGGGGCAGCCAGACCCGCAGGCAGTCAGGGAGACCTTGCGGGTGCTGCACCAGACCCTGCGCAAGTGCCACGGAGACCTGGACCGGTTCAAGTTCAACACTGCCATCGCGTCGTTGATGGAGGTGGTCAATCACATGAGCAAGGTGTGGGCCGAGGCCACCGTGGACCCTGACACCTGGCGCGAATGTATCGAGAAGTTCCTGCTGATGCTGGCGCCTATTGCTCCTCACATCTCCGAGGAACTATGGGAGCGCACGGGCCACGCCTACAGCATCCACCAGCAGAGTTACCCGGAATGGGACGAATCCCTGGCTGCCGACGAGACCATTACCCTGGTGGTGCAGGTGAACGGCAGAGTTCGGGACCGGATCGAAGTCCCAGCCAATATTGACGAGTCCACCGCCAACGAACTGGCGCTGGCCAGCGAAAAGGTGCAGCCCTACACCGAGGGCAAAGTAGTGGACAAAGCAATATACGTCCCGGGACGCCTGGTTAACGTGGTGGTGGTGTAAGGACGTACGGATGACCCTGGTGCAGAAATATGCGCTCCTGCCCGAGGAAATTGACCGGGAAAGCCTGAAAATGGTCCAGGCCGACTTGCCGGTGGGGCTAGAACTGGAGACCCGCGAGCATTACGTCCTTTGCCGCATTGTGCGGGCCGAGGGGGATCCGGCCATCGCTGAGTCGGTACGGTTCAGCGCCGGCGCCATAGACCAGGGCATTAGCGCCATCAATGCTAACATTAACATTGTTACCGATGTTCGCATGGTGGAAATGGGTATTTCAAAGGCCCTGCTGGGCCGCCGGGAAGTTGGCACCAGGTGCCTGATAGACGCTCCGGAAGTTGCCGCGCGAGCCCAGCGGGAGGGTACTACTCGTTCGGTGGCGGCGGTGCGGGAACTGGCGCCCCAGGTGAACGGGGCAGTGGTGGCAGTAGGTAATGCGCCTACGGCCTTGCTGGCCCTGCTGGACCTGGTTGACGAGGGAGAGGTTTCGCCGGCGCTGGTGGTTGGTATGCCAGTCGGTTTCGTAGCCTGCCCCGAATCCAAGGAAGAACTGGTTAAGCGGGATATACCCTACATCACGATAATGGGTCGTCGGGGCGGCAGTTCGGCCGCGGCGGCGACGATCAACGCGCTGCTGGAACTGGCCGGAGACGCCGGATAGTGTCTGGCGGGCCTGTCCAGCGCAGAAATTTTGGCTCAAAGCACGGAGCAGGGAACAATTGGTGAATAACGCCGGACCGTCGTGGGGAGTAATACTGCTGGGGCACGGAAGCCAGCGGGGTTCCAGTCCTATGGAGTGTGCCTGCGCCTGGCAGCAACCTGCAGCGACAGAGGGTAGCGTTCAGGGCAACGGCAGCGGTTCGGAGGCAGATTTGCCGGGGTGGCCGGCGTGGTGCCGGCGGTGCCCCAGCACGCCCCAGGGGCTGGGAGACGTTGCCGACCGCCTGCAGGCCAAGTTGGGCGAGGAGAGGGCACAGGTAATCCTGTCGTGCCTTGAATTCATTGAACCCTTTCCCGATGAGGCCGTGCGAATACTTTCCCAGCAAGGCAGGAATCGAGTGGTGTTGCTGCCCTATCTGCTGGGCAACGGAAAGCACGCCACTGTAGAATTGGACGAAATGCTGGACGAGGTGCGGGCCCAGTCACCCCAGGTGGAATTGGTGCTGGCAGACGGTCTGGGATCCGACCCCAGGCTGGCGGATCTGATCGTTGAGCGTATAGCGGACATGGGGGACGCAGCTCCGGTCCCAGGCAACGGTCAGTCGGTGGGAATAATGCTGGTGAAGGCGGGCACCCGCACCCAGTACGATGATTGCCTCTGGCTGGCGGAACTGGGGCAGTTGGTTGAGGGTAAGATGGGCGAGGGCTATGCCGTGGACGTGGCCCAGTCGCACTACGGGGATCCGACCATGGAGTTCGCCGCCGCCCGTCTGATTGTTGAACGTGGAGTTACGTCCTTGATCTGCGTTCCTTACATTTTCTTCCCTGGACTGATTCTGACACGCAACGTGGTGGGGACGCTAAACAGCCTGCAGGAGACTTACCCCACGGTCAATATGACCGTCGCCCCTCCGCTGGGTGTCGACGACAGGCTGATCGAAGTGGCTGTGGACCGGGTCTTCCAGGCATGGGGTGAAGGCTGAGCAGCCCGAAGAACGTGGAATCATACCCGTGCCTACTGGCCGACCGCATCGCATTTGGTTACAGGCAAGTTGAATGGCCGAGAATTCCGAAATAGAAGAGCGCCCAGAAAGCGATTACAGCCGGCAAACCGTCCGTCGCCGGCAGCTTCGTACGGGCTATACTACCGGGTCCTGCGCGGCGGCGGCCTCCAAAGCTGCGGTTCACGCCCTGCTTAGTGGCGACAACCTTTCCGAGGTTACGATTCACCTGCCGGTGGGGCGTGACGTCTCCTTCCAGGTGCATCGTTGCCAAAGGGAGGACGGAGTTGATCGTGTAACTTGCTCGGTCATAAAGGACGGCGGAGACGACCCAGATGTTACCCACGGGGCGGAAATTTGTGCCACGGTCTGGCGAGACACGAATCCCGAAGCCGTGGGAGTCCGATTGCTCGGCGGTCCCGGTGTGGGAACGGTAACCCGCCCCGGTACGGGCATTGAGGTGGGAGAGCCGGCGGTAACCAGGGTGCCGCGCCGGATGATTGCCGAGTCGGTAGCCCAGGCAGCGTCGGACAATGGCCTGGACCCGGACACGGGCTTTGCTGTCCAGGTGTCGGTCCCTGGGGGCGAGGAAATTGCCCTGAAGACAACCAACTCCAGGCTGGGGGTGCTGAACGGTATATCCATCCTGGGCAGCACCGGCGTGGTGCAACCTTTTTCCACGGCTGCCTGGCGGGCCAGCGTTCACCTGGCTATCGATGTGGCGGCCACCAATGACCTGTCCCACCTTGTCCTGTCCACCGGCACCCGCAGCGAAGAGTACGCCCGCAACCATCTGGATTTGCCGGACATGGCTTACATTGAAGCGGGCATATTCAGCGGGCCGGCAATGAAGCGATGCGTTATGCGAAATGTGAGCCGCGCCGCTCACGTGGGTATGGTAGGGAAGCTGTCCAAAATGGCCATGGGGTACTTTGTAACTCACGTAGCCGGCAACCAGGTAGACACCAGCTTCCTGGCTGACCTGGCGGCGCAGTGCGGCGCTTCGGAGGCTTTGCAGGAAGAGGTGCGGCAGGCCAGCAGCGCCAGGCACTTTCAGGAAATCGCCCAGGCCAACGGCCTGCTGGAGGTTTTCCCCCTGATGTGCCGGATGGTGTGCGACGAGAGCCGCAAGCAACTGGGCGACGATGCCGATGCCTTGATAGTTGATGTCCTCTGTTTTGACTTCGAGGGGAATCTGCTGGGCCACGCCTCCACGTCTTCCGAGGGTGTACCTCTGGCGGCCGGCGCCGGGGCCTGAGAGATGGCAAACGGTGAACCTGCTGGACCAGGGGAGTTGGTCGCCGAAGTTCCTGTGGGCGAATCCTTGCCGGCGACGAGACCCTGGGGATTACGCGATGAGGACTTTGAGCAAAGGCGGCCGCTGCGGGGCCAGATAACGAAACGGGAAGTCCGCGCCTTCAGCCTGTATTGCCTGGGGCTGCGTCCAGACAGCGTAATGTGGGACATCGGGGCAGGAACCGGTTCCATTTCGGTGGAAGCCGGTGTCATTGCCAGCCAGGGCAGGGTTTTCGCCATTGAACGGGATGAAGCCAGCATCCCACTGTTGCTTGAGAACATAGCCAGGCACGGGACGGGAAGCGTGGAAGTGGTGACTGGCGGTGCGCCAGGTGCGCTTAATGAATTGCCCGACCCGGATTCGGTTTTTTTGGGCGGCAGCGGCGGCAATCTGCTGGAGATACTGGAACAATGTGCAGCCAGGTTGCGAGAAGGCGGGCGCATAGTCGCCAACTTCGCAACACTGGAAAGGACCAACGTAACTTACCAATGGTTTCAGAAGCGAGGTTTTCTCGCCGAAATAAGTATGATAAACGCGGCCCGCAGTCGGCCCATGCCCGATGGATCGGTCCGGTTGGAAGCCTTGAATCCCGTGTTTGTTGTTTGCGCGTGGAAGCAGGGTACGTCTTCGGAGGACTGGGTTGATGAGCGGTGAAACGATAAATCCTGACTACGGCTGCCTGTACGGTGTTGGCGTAGGGCCGGGCGACCCGGAACTGGTAACCCTGAAGGCCCAGCGTGTCTTGGCGGGGGTGCCCATCATTTGCGCGCCCCATGCGGATACCAGCAGGGACAGCTTTGCCCTGAGCATCGCCCGGCAATATATCGACACCGACCGGCAGGAACTGTTGCGTTTCGGCTTCCCCACTGATGACGCCGATGCGGCGTCCCGGGTGTGGGAAACGGCGGCGGAGGCCCTGGCGGAGCGGCTGAAAGGCGGCCAGGACGTGGCCTTCATCACTGAAGGCGACCCCATGCTGTTCAGTACCTTCTCCTACGTGCTGGAGAGCATTCGCGCAAACCATCCCGACATTGCCGTGGAAATCATACCGGGCGTCTCTTCGGTAATGGCGGCGTCGGCTCGGGCTGTCGTGCCCCTGGTTACTCACGGTCAGCGACTGGCCATACTACCGGCAGTCTATGGCATTGACGACTTGCGGGAGGCCATCGCCAACTACGACACGATTGTGTTGATGAAGGTCAACCGGGTTCTGCTGGATGCGCTGGCAAACCTGGAAAGCCTGGGACTGGCCGGCAAGGGCATATACGTCCGCCGCGCCACCACGGAACGGGAGCAGGTGGTGCAGGACTTGCACCAGCTTACCGAGGAAGACCTGGACTATTTTTCCCTATTAATAATTAAAAGGTGAAGCTATGCCAGCCGGAAAGGTTTATTTCATAGGCGGAGGTCCCGGCGACCCGGAGTTGCTGACGTTGAAGGCCAAGCGCCTCATTGAAGAGGCGGACGTGGTGATCTACGCCGACTCTCTGGTCCACCCAGCTATAGTCGAATTCGCCCGCGAGGGAGCACAGGTTTACGGCAGCAAGGACATGGACCTGGACGAAATAATGAAGGTAACCCTGGCCGCCGCCGATGAAGGCAAGATGGTGGCCCGCATCCAGAGCGGCGACCCGTCGGTGTACGGCGCCATGCTGGAACAAATGCGGGTGCTGGAAGGGGCCGGCGTTGACTACGAGATTATCCCCGGGGTAAGCGCCGCATTTGCCGCCGCTGCCAAGCTTAAGGCGGAGCTAACCGTTCCCGACGTTACCCAGACCATCATCATGACCAGGGCCCAGGGCCGGATTGCCATGCCGCCCAAGGAACAATTGCGGGACCTGGCCGCCCACGGGTGCAGTCTGATTATCTTCCTGGGAATCACTCGTATGCCAAGAATTGTTCGTGATCTGGAGGCGGCAGGTTATCCCAAGGACACGGCCGTGGCCATTGCCTACCGGGTGGGCTGGGAAGATGAACAGTTCATCCGGGGGACGCTGGAGGACATCAGCGCAAAGGTACGGGAGGCGAAAATCACCCGTCAGGCGCTTATATTCGTCGGCAAGGCCGTAGACCCGGACCTGCGCGATCCGGAGCTGGTATCCGACGAGGAATTCGCAACTTCACATCTCTACTCTGGCAACTACACCCACCTGTTCCGGCGCTCACGGGACCGGGCCGGTTCAGCAGCAGACTAGGCCGTACCCATGTCCGTGGATGGCTGAAGCTCCGACTTCCGCGGTCGAGTCAACAGCACGGCTGAAGAACGGAAAGGCCGGAAGGGGCCAAGGATGGAGAAAAATCGGGGCCGTGCCCCTGTTACCGCCGTGGTAGTAATTTCCAGAGGTGGTGCTGACGTTGCGAAGCGGCTGGCGGCTGTTCTCCAGCAAGAGCTTTCGTTCCATGTGGTAGAAAGATTCGCCGGCCTGGTTTCCGACCGGGCGGGCCGTACCGTTGAACCCTTTCCCCTGCCCCTGAGACCGGTGATAGGCCAGCTTTTCGGACAGTACAGACGGCTGGTTCTGGTAATGCCTGTGGGCGCGGCTGTACGCCTGATCGCTCCCCTGCTGCAACACAAGCACGAGGACCCGGCCGTGGTATGCGTGGACGATGCCGGGCGATTTGCCGTCAGCCTTTTGTCCGGGCACCTGGGAGGCGCGGACGTATTGGCCCAGGAGGTTGCCGATGCCCTGGGCGCCACGCCGGTGATAACTTCCGCTTCGCACGTCAAGAATACTCTGGCGGTGGACTTGCTGGGAAGGGAGTTTGGCTGGGTACTGGAAGCTGACTCCAACGCCATTACCCGGGTTAGCTCAGCGGTCGTAAATGGCGAGGCCGTGGCGGTTCTGCAGGAAGCGGGAGAACGGGATTGGGCGACCGGGGATACTCCGATACCGGCCAACCTGAAGTCTTGTGCCTCTCCCCAGGAACTGGTAGATTCCGGCTGCCTGGCGGCGTTGATCATCAGTGACCGCGAGAATCCATTTGCCAAAGTTTCCAGTGTCGATGGGTGGAAAACACTAACGGTGTTGTACCGTCCCCGCAGCCTGGTGGTGGGGATGGGGTGCCGGCGGGGCGTATCCCGGGAACATCTGGAAGAACTCCTTGCCGGGGTCTTTCAGCGGCACAACCTTTCTTTAGCAAGTATCAAGAGCATCGCCACCGCCGACATTAAGAGCGACGAGCCCGGCATCCTGGAACTGGCCGAGAAATACAGTGTTCCCGTAGTGTGCTACGGTGCGGAGGAACTAAACTCGGTGTTCGAGTCGAGTGGCGGCAGTGCATTACCCTCAAGAACGTCCGAAAGTGGGAATTCGGAAGCTTGGTCACTGACCAGGTCTCAGGCCGCCCACCAGCTTCTGGGGGTTTGGGGCGTTTCCGAGCCGGCAGCCATTCTGGCATCGGGCGCAGACCATTTGCTGGTAAATCGCGAGAAGACCGATCGGGCCACCATTGCCGTGGCCCGAGTGCCGTTTGATTAACTCTACAACAAACTCAATGTAATGGGGAAAGTCTGATCTATGCCTCGTGAAGAAAACAGTAAATCCGGGACACTTTATCTAGTGGGACTGGGTCCCGGGTCACCCGATCTGCTCGCCCCGGGAGCGGCGGCGGCCCTGGAGGACTCCGACATAGTGGTTGGCTTTCGCGGCTACATAGAGCAAATTACCTCCCTGACGAATGGCAAGGAAATAGTTTCCATGGAACTGGGCCAGGAACTGGAACGGGCAGCCCGTGCGGTTGACCTGGCCTATGGCGGTTCGGTGGTGGCTGTCGTGTCCTCGGGGGATGCGGGAGTTTACGGCATGGCCGGTCCGGTGTTCCGCGTCCTTACCGACCGGAACTGGGACGGCGAGGTGCCCCGGGTGGTAACTGTGCCCGGTGTGTCGGCCCTGCAATCAGCCGCTTCCCTGCTGGGATCGCCGCTGATGCAGGATTTTTGCGCCATCAGCCTTAGCAATCTCTTGACCCCGTGGGAGACCATAGTGCGACGCCTGGAGGCGGCAGCCGTGGGGGATTTTGTTGTGGCCTTGTACAATCCCCGCAGCCGCCGTAGAGACTGGCAACTGCTGGAGGCCCGGCGGATTCTGCTGGAGCATCGAGCAGACGTAACGCCGGTCGGCCTGGTTAGAGAGGCTTATCGAGAGGAACAGCAGGTTGCTTTAACCGACCTTGTCAGTCTCGAGGCCAGGGCGGCGGAGGTTGACATGTTCACAACAGTAATTATCGGCAATTCGACCAGCTACGTGCTGAATGGGAAAATGGTTACGCCGAGGGGATACGAAGAAAAGACGAGTGGCGCGTCAGACTAAGTGTGAATTGAATCATGGCAACAGGGGATGAGTATGCCGGACATCAGAAGAAATAACCTCAAGGAAAAGCTTGCCAGCGGACAGGTTACCGTCACTATTTCCGGGGTCTTGAGCAGCGAAATGGTGGATTTCCTTGGACCTCTGGGATTTGATGGAATCTGGCTGGAGTGCGAGCACGGCGGCGTAACCTGGGAGCAACTGGGCGACATGACCCGGGCTTGTGACCTTTGGGGCGTCACTCCCATCACCCGAGTAAACGCTAATGAGCCCTGGTTGATTACCCGCACTCTGGACCGCGGTTCCATGGGAATCGTCACTCCCCACATCAACAACCGGGAGGCGGCGGAAAAGGCGGCCAGGTCAGCAAAATACGCGCCTCTGGGCTACCGGGGTATGTTCGGGGGCCGGCAATCCTATGGAGTTGCCAACTACTTTCAGGCAGCCAATGACCAGAGCATGGTGATTGTGCTGTTGGAGGAAGTGGAGGCGCTGCAGAACCTGGACGAAATTTTGCGGGTGGACGACATTGACGTATTTTTCGTTGCCCCCACGGACCTGGCCCAAACCATGGGGCACTTGGGCAACCCGGGCCACCCCGAAGTGCAGGCAGCCATTAATGAAGCCATTGACAGGATTGTGGGGTCGGGGCGCACGGCCGGCACGCTGGTCAACGACGCCAATGTTGACGCGTTTATCGGGAAAGGCGTGAAGTTCCTGATGACTTCTTTTAATGCATGGATAGTCCAGGGGTCCGCCAACTTCCTCGGCAAGGTGTCCGCCGCCAGCTAATGGCGAACGTTCGCATCGGCGCCGCCGTCGGCTCCTTCAAGGGAATGTTCCCTGGCGGTAGCCAGGTCCTCGTGGTCCTGGTTGAGGGGAAGCAGCAGCAGGCTGCCCAGCACGAACAGGAGGGCGCAAATTATCAATAGGCCGGCATAGCCTGCACCGGTAGAAACAAACCGGTTTGAAACGTCAACAAGGGGCCCCAGCAACTTGGAAAAGGCGGCGCCCGCAATGGTGGCCAGGTTGACAATGGCAATGTGCTGGCCTTCCCGCCCCGGCACGGCCATCTCGTTGGCCAGCGCCCAGCTGGCGCTCAGCACCGGACCGATGCAAAGCCCAATGACGCTGGAAATGCCAATCACCTGGATGGTGCTATTAGCCCAGAATATCAGGATGGAGCCGGCCGCAGCGCCAATGGCGCCCCCGATGATAACGGGCTTGCGGCCAATCCGGTCGGACAGCCACCCGGCAGGGTAGACGCTCAGGGCCAGGGCTCCGCCGATGGCAAGGACCGCGGTGCCCAGGGTCTGGGCCGGGTTGGTCACCCTCACCACATCCTGCAGGAAATACAGTCCATAAGTGGGGAAGACGAAGGTGGCAGTGATCAATAGGAACCTGGAAAGCAGGAACCATATCAGGTGGGGGTGCAGGCCCCGGGTGGGATGGCGCAGAGTTGTAGCGCCACGGTGCAGCGCCAGGGTTGCCCGTTCCCGGGTGAGGGCGATGGAGGCGCTGATCAGTGCCGTGACTATGAGGGTTGCCCCGAGGACTCCAAAAGTTATCCGGAGCCACTCAATGGATTCGGGTCCCCGGTAGAAGCTGATGAGACTGCCGCAAACAGCGACCATCACGACGCCGCCCCCCGCGTCTGCCAGGATCTTCAGGGAAGAAGCCACGCCGATGCGGCTGGTGGGAACCAGGTCACCGATCAGGGCCAGGTAGGGCGCAGCGCTGATTCCGGCATTGGCCTGGATGAATATCCAGATGATCATTAGCGAAATCAGGGTCAGGGTGAAGGAAAGGCCCGTCAGCCCCAGGCAGACAAAGACCACCCCCGATAGTATGTAGGGCACCCGGCGACCCAGCGGGGACCTGGTCCGATCGCTATAGGAACCTACAATGGGTTGAACCAGGGCGGCGGCTAGCAGTCCGCTGAAGCCCAGGAATCCCAGCGTAGTGTTTTTGGCTCCCTCCGGGACCACGTCCAGCACCAGGGTGGGCAGGACAATGGTCTCCATAGTCAGGAAGAAACCAGTGAGGCCGAAGCTGAAGGCCCCCAGCCGCATAAACGCCAGGGTGTTCCAATTCAAAACAGGTTGTGTTTGCGGCTGAGCCATTTGACAGAATCCGAAGCAGGCGACTTGAGCTGGAAAACGGTGAGACCAGCGGCGACCGGCAGGTAAGGAAAAGGCTGGGAAACACGGTTGCATCTATTTTACATTATGGTTACCGGCAGATTCCACGAGTCCATTTAAGCATTGTGTGAATTTGGCCGCCCTTCGTTGGAGTGAGTAGCGGGTTATGAAGATTTGCTCCCTGTTGCCCAGCGGCACCGAAATTCTTTATGCCCTGGGTCTCGGTGACCAGATAGTGGGGGTTACCGATCTGTGCGATTACCCTCCTGAAGTTAAGGAAAAGCCAGTAGTTTGCCGGAGCCGAATTGACGTGGATTCTATGACCAGCCAGGAGGTGGAGGCCATGATGCGCCGAATCCTGGAAGCAGGCGAGAGTCCCTACGAACTGGATGGAGAATGGATCGCCAACAATTCGCCCGATGTGGTACTGACCCAGGACCTGTGCTATTTCTGTGAAGTGGACGCCCAGACGGTGGGCCGAACCGTAGACCAAATGCCCATGCCCCCGGAGGTGCTGGTCCTGAACCCCAGGACGTTGCAGGGCATTCTGGACTCAATCATGCAGGTGGGGGAAACCTGTGGCGTGCCCAACAGGGCGGGCTCCCTCGTATCGGAACTGGAAAAAAGAGTCCAATCCGTTGAACAAGTCCTCTCTTCAGTGTCGGGAAAACCCCGGGTCTTTTCCCTGGAGGGAATTAGTCCCCTGGTGATTGGGGGCCACTGGATACCCGACCTGCTTCTTCGGGCTGGCGGGGTCATGGATGCCTTCTCTCCGGGCTGCGCCGCCACTCGCCTGCCATGGGACGCTGTGGTAAGCAACGCCCCGGACAAGCTTTTTGTAGACCTCTGCTCGTCCAATCTTCAGCGTCAAAAGTCGGAGATACCGTGGCTGGCGGCCCAGGAGGATTGGCACACACTTCCCGCGGTCAGATCAGGGGAGGTGTATCTTATCGACCACGTCTACTTCAGTGTGCCGGGGCCTCGGATAGTTCAGGGGCTTGAAATCCTGGCCCAGTTGACTCACCCGGACGTGTTTGAGGACCTGATACCTGAAGGCACGGTGCTGAAGCTGGACCCCGCAAGATCAGCCGACGCAGCGCCGGACGGTATAGGGGACTGTTTCGTACCGTGGCCAGGCGCAGGAGTCTAGCGAATCGCCCAGCTGGCCCGCTGTGTTCTCGTATCCATTGCCATAAGTACTAGCTGAAAGTGACACGCTTTCCGGTGGCGAGTTATTCTGCCATTGGGTATAATTGGGCAAATTCGGTAAGGGAAGGAAGGCATCTTGACTAGCAGAGACGATTTCCGATCGGCAATGTCCTTATTTGCAACCGGCGTAACAGTGGTGACGTCCCTGGATGATAATGGAGTTCCCCATTCCATGACCGCCAATTCCTTTACATCGGTGTGCCTGGACCCCCCGACGGTTTTGATCTGCGTGGCCCACGGAACACATACCTACGGTTACGTGGAGAGTACCGGCCGTTTCGGCGTAAACATTCTGGGTGAAGAACAGGAGGATCTGGGTGTATATTTTGCCAAGCGCCCGGAGGACCGCCAGGAGGGTACCGACTACAATTACACTATAGCCCAGGATCAGGTCCCCATGCTGGATAACTCCATGGTCTTCTTCGGATGCGAAGTGGTGGGGTCCCACGTCTACGGCGATCACACGGTCTATATGGGTGAAGTGAAAGAGGTTATCCGCAACGAGGAAGGCAATCCCCTCATGTTTTACAAGAGCCGCTGGTACCATCCCAACGATCGGCTGGAATAAAGGTTGCGAAACGAGAGGGCCGGAAGTGCGAAAGCATCGCTCCCGGCCCTTAAGTTATCAGGTCCACCGCCTTGGCATAGCCCGCTCTGGCCCCCCTACTTTTTCAACGACGCCACAAACTTCTCGATGCTCGCGTTCACCTGCTTGTACTTTTGAAGCTGCACAAAGTGTGAGGCGCCCGGCACTATCACTTTCTTTGCTTCAGGTATATTTTCGGACAGATAGTCGGCATATTTCACCGGCGTCATGGTGTCCTGGTCTCCGCAGATAACCAGTGTGGGCAGGTTGATGTTCTTGATTTCGTTCATGACGTCGAACTGGTCGCAGGCCATCAAGTCATTCAACTCAACGGAAGGGCCGATTTCCACAGAACGGCGCTTTAGGGAATGCACCAAATCCTTGGCCACCCCTGGATAGTAGGCCATCTGGTTCTCCAGCCACCTTGAGTTGTCGTCGACGGAATCCTGTCCCAATTGTAAATATTCAGGGTTGACCCGCAGACGGGCGCCCGTCCCCATCAGGATTATTCCCCTTACTTCTTCAGGGTACCTCAGGGCATAGAGCATGCTGATGGCCCCGCCCATGGAGTGGCCGCAGATAACCATGTTCTTGTATCGGCGAGCAGCAGTGAATCCCCGCACCCATTCCAGGTACTGTTCTATGGTGGGGCAGGGCCGACCGGTGGGATGCCCCGGCAAGTCCAGGGCCTTGGAGTTGCGAAAATGCTGAAGTTGGTAATAGAAGGCCAGGCTAGAACTCCCTGCTCCGTGAATGAATACCAACTTCACTTCGTTTCCTCCTTAATCTTTTGTCCAACATTGGAAAGATCACTTAAGCGACATTAACATGCGTTGAAAAATGCAACGTCAGAGATTATATGAGATAAATAAAAATAAATCAAGGGAGCTAGCAGCTTTTAATCCGCTAGCTCCCCATGTTTCTTCACAAAAGCGTCACGATTGACGCTTATTGGCGCCCAACAGGCCTGCCTTCTAACAACTATTCGTCATCAGAGGTCCCTTCCCCCGCGGTGGACTCATCTACGGATTGACCAGAGTTCCCGCTTTCTTCCCCAGCCTCATCCCAGGCATCGTCCGAGGCGGGCTGTTCGGCGCTGGCGGTTGACTGCGAGGTTTCGCCGGAAGTGGGAATGGCGCCACCCGTGGAGTAATCGTTCTCGGTGAAGCAGGCAACAGACGCCACATAGTCGTCGGGTTCTCGGTCGCGCCATACTATCACGCCCTGTGTGTAGCGGCTATTGGTTACGCGAACGTCGTCCAGGTTGATGCGCACCACCTGGGCCTTGGCGGAAATTATGAACACTTCCTGTCCCTCATCGTCGGTCACCACCCTGGAAGCGGCTACCGGTCCGGTCTTGTCAGTGACCTTGAAAGTCCGGACCCCCTGGCCGCCGCGACCATGGCGGGGGTAGTTCTTCAACGGGGTGGACTTGCCGTAGCCGCCCTGGCTCACCACCAGAAGGTGGCCGTCGGTGGTAACCGGTGCCATGCCGACGAGCTTATCGTCGGTCAGTAGCCGAATACCCTTTACTCCGCCCGCGGCACGTGAGCGAGGCGTCATGTTCTTGCGCGGGTCGTCGCAGTTGCGGTACTTGAAAATGATAGCCTGGCCCTTTTCCGTTACCAACACCACCTCGTCGCTGGTGCCGGCCTGGGCCACTCCGACCAGTTCGTCGCCATCTTCCAAATCCATCACAATCAAGCCGGAGGGCCGGATGTTGGTTAATTCGCCCTCTTTCAGGGCTTTGATTTCACCCATGCGGGTGGCCAGAAGCAGCATGGCGCTGTCCCTGGCGTTTTTGACCGGGAGCATGGCCTGGACTTGTTCGTTGCGAGCTATCGGTATCAAATTTACCAGCAGTGTGCCCCGGCTGGTACGGGACGTGTCGCCCTGGATTTGGTAGGCTTTGAGCGGGTACACCCGGCCCCGGTTGGTGAAGAACAGCAGGGTGTCATGAGTATCCACTACCACCAGGTCCATCAGGGCGTCGTCATCCCGGGTGGTCATCCCCCGGACACCCTTGCCGCCCCGGTTCTGGGTGCGGTAGGTATCGCAGGGAACCCGCTTGATGTAGCCCCGCTGGCTCAACGTGATCATTACATCCTGGTGGGGAATAAACTGTTCCGCCGTTTGCTCGCCCACTTCTTCGTGTTCTATGCGAGTGCGGCGGGCGTCGCCAAAGTCCTTCTTGAGCTTGCGGGTCTCCTTCTTGATTTCGTTAAGAATCTTGCCAGGGTCTGCCAGCAGGGCCTCCAGGTTGCCGATGGTCTTCAGCAGTTCCTCGTGCTCGTTCAGCAGCCTCTGCCGTTCCAGGGCGGCCAGGCGGCGCAACTGCATGTCCAGGATGGCCTGGGCCTGGACCTGGCTAAGGTCGAACTCGGTCATCAGGTTGGTGCGGGCAGACTCTGCGTCGTCGGAGGTGCGTATGATCTGAATCACCTGGTCCATGACGTCCAAAGCGAGCAAGAGGCCCTGGAGGATGTGGTCACGGTCCCGGGCCCGCTGCAGCAGGAACTCGGAACGGCGGCGGATGACCTCCTGGCGGTGCTCTACAAACAGAGTGAGGGCCCGCTTCAGGGGAAGCACCTGGGGCTGGCCTGCCACCAGGGCCAGCAATATGGCGTTGAAGGAACTGCGCATCGCCGTATGCCGGTACAGGTTGTTCAGAACAATGTTGGCCTGCGCATCGCGGCGGAGTTCAATGACAACTCGCATTCCTCGCCGGTCAGATTCGTCCCGAATATCGGAAATTCCCTCTATTCGCTTGTCCCGTACCATTTGGGCGATCTTCTCTACCAGGTTGGCCTTATTGACCTGATAGGGCAGTTCGGTGATGACTATGCCATCCCGACCCCGGCGAATCTCCTCAATCTCGGCCTTGGCCTCCATTACGATGCGGCCCCGTCCGGTGTTGTAGGCATCAATTATGCCCTGAGTGCCGCGGATAGAACCGTAGGTGGGAAAGTCCGGTCCTGGTATCAGCTTCATCAGGTCGTCGGTAACGCAGTTGGGGTGGTCAATGACGTAACAGACGGCGTCACAGACTTCACCCAGATTGTGGGGGGGCAGGTTGGTAGCCATGCCCACCGCAATTCCGGTTGCGCCATTGACCAGCAGGTTCGGCATCCTGCTGGGCAGGACCTCCGGTTCGTTCAGGGAGTCATCGAAGTTCAGGGAAAAATCAACCGTATTCAGATCGATGTCGGCCAGGAGTTCTTCGGCGATGTTGGCCAGGCGGGCTTCGGTATAGCGCATGGCCGCCGGCGGGTCGCCGTCAACGCTGCCAAAATTGCCCTGCCCGTCGATCAGGGGGTAGCGCATGGAGAAGGTCTGGGCCATTCTGACCAGGGCATCGTAAACCGGGGTATCGCTGTGGGGATGGTACTTGCCCAGCACCTCGCCCACGATGCGGGCGCTCTTCCGGTGGCCCTGGTTCGGTCGCATGCCCATTTCGTGCATGGCGTAAAGAATGCGCCGCTGCACCGGCTTCAGCCCGTCTCTTACGTCGGGCAAGGCCCTTGACACAATTACGCTCATAGCGTAACTCAGGTATGAATTCCGCATCTCCTCTTCGATGCGGATGGGCCTTATTCCGCCAGACGGCGGTACGGGGGCTGAAGTTACCATAATCTATACTCCTTGGAGTCTGGGATAGTTGTCAACGTAAGGAAGGGATTCCCTCACGCCCGAGCGGCCAGATACATCTCTGCCCGCTCGGAGAAACCGGCGAACAGGTTGGCGAAACTGCGCGGCACCTCGTCCTGCCGCTCCGGGTGGCACTGGAGACCGATCACCCAACTGTGGTTGGGACTCTCCAGCCCCTCAATCAGGCCGTCCTCCACCGAGTAGGCGCTGGTCATAAGCCTGGGGGAACGTTGGGCTTCCCTGAGGCCCTGGTGGTGGAGGCTGTTCACCCGAAAGAAGCCGGCGCTGCCAATAATAGCGGCGGCCTTTGCTCCCGGCGCCATGTAGATAAGGTGCTTTTCGGGCTGCCAGCACCCGTCCTCCTTCTCTGCCTTGTGTCCAGGCAAGTCCTGGATTAACTGCCCGCCGAATGCCACGTTCAGTAGCTGCATACCCCGGCAGATTGCCAGCACGGGCATATCGTGATCCAGCGCATAGTCCAGCAGGCGCAACTCCAGGTCGTCCAGGGGGCGGCAAAGCTCAAGGTTGGCGTCGGCGTCCGGCTCTGCGCCATAAATGGCTGGGTCGACATCGGGTCCGCCAGTCAACATCAAGCCGCCCGACCCTTCCAAAATCCTGCTGGAGTTACCGTCCTCGGAAGGGGTTACAACACTCACTTCCGCACCGAGAGATTCCATAACCTGGACGTAGCGGCGAGAATTGCGGAGGTCAACGGAGGTGATAACAACCTTATACATATATGTACTACATTATATCTGAATCCAATGATATTGCCCAGCAAAACCGCTACGAATTAACTCCATTATTGTTAAGTGGCATTTGTTGGGAAGGCCAAAATTTGTTAAGCTTGGGACGGTATCAGAACCTGTCTTTTCAGCTATAATTCAATTCGTAACTTCGTTACAGAGTTGAGGCGCGAATATGAAAGAAGTCATTGAGGAAACTGTCAGGCAGCTCCAAGCGCAGCAGCCCTGTGTGCTGGCAACCGTGGTGCGCACCAAGGGTTCCACGCCGCAGAAGGCGGGTTCCATGCTGCTGGTGCGGCAGGACGGGACCGGCGTGGGTACGCTGGGCGGCGGCTGCGTTGAGGGGGACATCTGGTATGCGGCCAGGGAAATGCTGCGGAATCATAGTGGACCAGAGTTCAAGGACTACTTCCTCAACGAGGACATTGCCGCCAGGGATGGGCTGGTTTGCGGCGGCACCATGTATTTTTACCTGGAGCCCATGTATGAACCCGATGCTTTTATGGACATCGGCCAACGTCTGATTGAAGCCTACGAGGGTGGCGACCCAGTGGGCCTGGCGACGGCGGTGAATGTGCCAGAGGGAAACCCCAACCTGGGCGCCAAGCTGATGCTGCTCCTCGACGGCGGGATCGTCGGTACCCTGGGAAGCAAGGACCTGGACGACCGCGCCGTGGCCGCCTGCCGACAGGTGGCGGACGTTGGTTCTACCGAAAGCTTTACTACCGACGTGGGAGTCGAGGTTTTCGTCGAAGGATTCACCACTCCGCCGACCCTGACGGTGATCGGTGGCGGACACGTGGGGAAGGCTACCGCAGACCTGGCCAACATGCTGGGCTACCGTGTGTTCATCGTAGACGACCGCCAGGAATTCTCAAATCCCGAGCGGTTCCCATACGCGGAACAGACGGTGGTTACCCAATATGACCGGTGGTCGGATGATGTTTCTATCAACGTCAACACCTTCGTGGTAGTTGCCACCCGAGGCCACCGTTTCGACGACATGGCCCTGGAGTCTGCCCTCAAAACCAAGGCCCGCTACATCGGCCTGATGGGCAGCCGGCGAAAGAACCTGATGATTTACCGGCGACTGCTGGACCAGGGTGTGCCCCTGGAGCGGCTGAAGCAGGTGCATGCTCCCGTCGGCCTGGACATTGGCGGCCTGCAGCCTGAAGAATTGGCCGTCAGTATCATGTCCGAGATCATCATGGTCCGGCGGGGCGGCAAGGGCGGCCCCATGCAGATGGCCGAGTGGTACATCGACCGGGTGGCCGAACGCTTCCAGGATGCGATCGAAGTCTGATTGGCGCGTAACCTCCAACTAGCCGGAATGGTATTGTAATGCCCGAAACCATCGCGATTCTCCTGGCTGCGGGAGAATCCAGAAGAATGGGTGAACTGAAGGCCCTGCTGCCCTGGCAGGGCCAAACCCTTCTTGCCCACCAGGTTGCTGCCCTGGCCGATGGCGGAGTGGATCGGATTGTGGTCGTTCTCGGCCACCGCCACGAAGAACTGCGGACGGAACTGGAAGGGAAAGCACGCGTTGAATGGACTTTGAATCCCGATTACCTGCAGGGCAAGACCACGTCCATCAAGGCAGGACTGAAGGCGCTGGCTGGCCGGTCTCCTGAGGCCATCTTGCTTCTGAATGTGGACCAGCCTCGGAGTGCCGAAACGGTGAGAGACTTGCTGCTTCAACACCGCGCCAGCGGCCCGCTCATTACCATCCCCACCTTTGGCGGTAAGGGCGGGCACCCAGTGGTTTTTGACGGCGTGCTTCTGGACGAACTATCGAACATCGCGGAAGAGACCCAGGGCATCCGCAAGGTTGTCCGACGCCACGAGGAAGGCACCTTGCGAGTTGAATTGGGAACAAGGGAAGTGCTCTGGGACCTGAATACCCCGGAGCAGTACCGGGCGGCGCTGGACCAATCGGGCTAGGCCGGTCCCACAACCCGTGCCAAGAACTCAAGCCATTGAAAACACAATCAGGGCCCGGTACGCCTACCGGGCCCTGACCTGCTTTCGCTTGGTAGTCTCGCCTTTCCGGCACACTCACCGGACGTACCTTTCCTGAGGTCGCTCACCAAGGAAATTGGTTCACTGGGTATCTGCGCGAGACTTACTTTTCTTGAATTCTCCCTGCCGGTGGTGGAGCATCCCCTTCCGGGTCACCCTTCACGTTCCAAACCGGCAGGGACGTTACAAGGGAAAATCCATTGATGGCATAGTTCGAAAACCTTTACCACTTTCCACCTCCTTACCGTATTTCGGAACATTCAGGGCATTCATGCCCGTCTTGCTCTGTAACCAGATTATCATGCTACGTTATAGTTGTCAACACCTTTTTCAGGAATTGGTACAAAAGTCATACAAATGATAAAGGGGCGGGTATTTGCCCGCCCCCTTCTACCTGTGTGGCTTGCTTCCCAACTGAAGCAGGCTAGGCTGCCTGGGCCATCGCCTTGGGCTTGTTGGGGATCAGGAATGCGGCCAGCAGTCCAAAGAAGTAGATGACGGCGGAGATATAGAAGCCCGACTCCCAGCCAAACCACCGCACCGCAAAGAAAATGAACACCGCAGATATGGCGCCGAACAAAGTGTTGTTTCCCCACATCAGACCCAGGAATGAGGACTCCAGCCGCCGTCCGACCGCTATGTCCGCGGCTGCGGCCTGGGTCAGGTTGTTTACCGAGAAATTGAAAGTGCCATAGATGGCGATGAGAATGGTAATCACGGGTGTATAACCGCCCGCCACCTGGGCGCTTATGACTGTTGCCAGGGTAAGCAAAGTTGTCAGCGCCATGACAAAGACAATAATCAATTTCCTTCCAATTCGGTCCGACACCGCGCCGATGATCGGGCCCGAGAAAATTCCCGGAATAACCATGAGCGCTACGTGGAAAGCCAGGAGAGTTACGACATATGGGTCCAGCACATGGTATCCGTCCTTCTCCAGGAGGTATGCAAGGTACAGGGGGACCAGGAACAAGTAAGACCGGTCTGCCATGCCCCGGACTGCGGAAACCGTAAAGATTGCCCACATTCCGGTGCCGCGGAAGGCGTCCTTCATGCCCTGCCAGTTGGTGTTGAACCTTTCGCGGATATCTATTCCCTCCGGCTTGTCCCCTCCCGCTCTTCGGAGCAGGACAAGAATGATAACGCTGGAGGTAAACATTATTACGGTGCTGAATCCAACGATCAGGCGCCAGCTGATTGGTCCCCAGGGCAAATCCCAGGAGAACAGTCCTTCCCAGGCAATTATTCCTCCCAGGAATGCCCCCAATGCCAGGGGGCTGATAGCGTCTCCAATACTGCCCATAGACCGGTGCAAAGATATGAACACGCCGCGCCGTTCGGGGAAACGCCTTGCCAGCAGACCCAGCGCCGGAGGATGCCACATGGCGCTCCCAATGGAACCCAGAGACAGGGCTGCCAGTATCAGTACATAGCTGGGCGCAACAGACATCAACAGATAGCCCAAACCAACGCTAAACGCACTTATCGACAAGACCCAGGCCACGCGGTGGTGGTACAGGTCAACAAAAAATCCTCCAACCGTGCTGCTGACACCCCCAAAAATGGACCGAATGGCAGGAATCAACAGGCCCAGGGTTGCATTCACGCCCAGATCCGAAAGAATAATGGGCGCCAGCAAGGGGATACTGTGGGCGTAAAGATGCTCAAAGGCGTGGGCGCCGATCAGCGTGGTCGCCAACACCGAATTCTTGGTTCGCCCCTCCTGTCCACGTTGAGGGGCCACCGCTGCGGTTGTTGCCAAAGTCGTCACCTGCCTTTACAAGGTTGACTCGACAAAGGGAGATCCAATGGCCGGATTCGCCAGTTTTGTCGGGGAATTGAAGCTGATTATACACCCTTGGCAGCAGCAGCAGCACACTTGTTGCCGGTACTTGCCAAAGGGAAATAGTCTTAAGGGTTTGCCCGCATTTAGCTGCTAATAGTCGTTAAACATACGCTGGATATCGGCTCTCTCTCGGGTCCTGGTCAAAGCCAGCATCAATAGAATTCGGGCCTTCTGGGGTTGGAGGTTATCAGAGACTATGAAGCCCTGCTCATCCTTCCGGGGAGTCATCACAACCCGCCCGTTGGGGGAACGCGATGCCAGGACGACGGGTATTCCTTCTGCTGCTGCTTGTGCTGCCGCTTCAATTGGCCTGGGCGGGAAACTGCCCCCGCCAAAACCCGCCAGTACCAAACCGTCCGATTCGTTGGCTCTAACGGCGTTTACCAGTAGATCGTCGGAACCGGCGTAGCAGTAAACGATGTCAACCCGGGGCAGCGAGTCCATTTCCGCAACGTCGAATTCGGTGGCGGTGGTGTGCCGGCGCAGGGGCGCGCGGTACATTACCACTTGCCCGTCGGAATCGGCGTAGCCCAGGAAACCCAATTCGTTGGGTTTGAAGGTTTCCACCCGGAAAGTGTTGGTCTTCACCACGTCCCGCGCGCACTGAATCTCGTTATTGAGCACCGTCAGCACGCCCATGCCTGAAGATGCAGGGGATGTGGATACCCGGATGGCGTCCAGCAGGTTCAGGTCCGCGTCGGTACCCATGGCGGTGGGAGGCCGCATAGCCCCGGTAACGACCACGGGCTTGGCGGATTTTACCGTCAAGTGAAGAAAATAAGCCGTTTCTTCCAGCGTGGCCGTGCCGTGAGTAACTACTACCCCGTCCGTATCGTTGCTTTCAAGCAAAGTGTTAATCCGCTGCGCCAGCCTTAGCCACTCCTCCGGGCCAATGGCAGTGCTGCCAACGCTCACCAGATCTTCCGCCGAAATCTGTGCGATGTCGTTGGCTTCGGGGATCCGGTCAAGGGACTGTTGAATGGTGATATGCTCGCCCAGTTCCGGGTAGAGAATATAGTCGAGGCGGTTGGGCCCCACGCCGGCAATGCTGCCGCCGGTGGCTACAATGGAGATTCGCGGCTTCTGCTGGTTCATAATTTGCCCTCTTGTTCGGTTCATGCGCCTTGCCGTCGTTTCATGCAAAACAATGCATGGGGAAAAGTTCCGCAGGATGGTTGTAATGCTGGTTGTTATCTATAATGGTGGGCATCGGTTTGGAAGCACACTAGGATGCTGCATCCCTTCTGTCAATAACCGGGCGGGAATGCCGCCAACAAAGGGTATTTGCCAGTGCGCGCGTTGATAGTTTCAGACATACACTCCAACCTGGAGGCCCTGGAAGCTGTAGTCGAGGACGCCCAGCGGCGGGGAGGCTATGACGCGATCTGGTGCCTGGGCGATTCTGTAGGGTACGGTCCGGATCCCGAGGCCTGCCTGGATTTGCTGATGAGTCATCCCCTGGTGGCGGTGGCCGGCAACCACGACCGGGCGGCGCTGAACGTCCGGGAAAGCGCCGACTTCAACAACGCCGCCGCCTATTCCGCTGCGTGGACATCGGAGCGGCTTGGCAAAGACTATCGGGAGTTTCTTGCGGGATTGCCTGAAGTAACCACTGCCGCCCAGTTCACCCTGGTCCATGGCAGCCTTCGTGCCCCCCTGCGGGAGTACCTGCTGAACGAAGAGGCTGCGGCCGGCACCTTCGGACGCCTGACAACAACCTATTGCCTGGTCGGTCATTCCCACATGCCCTTCCTCTGCCAGGAAAACCGGGACGGCCCCCGCTTCGTACAGTTTTCCGAGGATGAAGTGTTTCCCCTGGACCAGCGAAGGTTGATCGCCAATCCGGGCAGCGTGGGGCAGCCCAGGGACTACGATCCCCGCCCCAGCTACGCCCTGCTCGCGAGTGGCGAGGAGGATTCTGCAGGAACGCTGGAACGTCACCGGGTGGAATATGACCGCGCTGCCACGCAGGATAAGATGCGCCAGGCAGGGTTGCCCCGCAGCCTGATCGACAGGCTGGATTACGGTGTTTGACGGGTGGGCAAAGATTGACACTCCAGGCGGTAGGGCCAGGTTGGCCGGGAAGGCGCTCTATTGACAAGTTCGGGCACTGTTGATAGGCTTTTGCAACCTGAAACGTAGGAGTTTTGGGTAGGGTAATTGTGGCCCGCTAGCTCAACTGGCAGAGCAACGGACTCTTAATCCGTAGGTTCTCGGTTCGACCCCGAGGCGGGTCACCAAAGAAAGAACATGGAGACAAAAGGGGATTGCAGTAAAGGGGGAGTGTCGGAATTGGTAGACGAGCATGACTTAGGATCATGTGCTGCAAAGCGTGGGAGTTCGAGTCTCCCCTTCCCCACCACTCTGATTACCTTGAAACGGCCCGGCAACCGGGCCACTATCTTGAATCCGGCGCAGCAACCGAATAGTCCATGTGTTGCCGCCGGGGGGAGGGCTGTTGGCTACGCTTCTGGAAGTTAATGACCTTAGGACACATTTCTTCACTTTTGAGGGTGTCGTCAAGGCAGTAGACGGCGTTTCTTATGAGGTGGAAGAGGGCGAAACCCTGGGTCTTGTAGGGGAAAGCGGCTGCGGCAAGAGTGTGAGCGCCCTGTCGCTCATGCGACTGATACCAGACCCGCCTGGCAAGATTGTGGCGGGTGAATTGCTGTTCGAGGGCGAGGACATTCTGAAGATAGAT